>NZ_CALIND010000057.1:0-9386 GCF_938045175.1 uncultured Tepidimonas sp. | reverse complement strand
TCGTCGATGGTGTGCCAGCGACCCACCGGGGTCATTTGCGCCCAGGCGGGCAGCACCAGGGCCGACAAGACAGTGACGAAGGTGGTACGGATGTTCATCGATCGTCTCCTCTGTGAGTGAAAAATGCCGTTCAAATACCCTCGACACCCAGGGCGGCGTCGGTGTTCATGAGAGACGCCACGCCCGCGCGCGCCTGGCGCACCAGCGTTGCGGTCTCGGGGAACAGGCGTGTGAAATAAAAGCGCGCCGTTTGCAGCTTGCCCTGATAGAACGGGTCGGAGCTACCCGCAGCGATGGCCTTGAGCGCCGCCGACGCCATGCGCGCGAAGAAGTAGGCAAACACCAGGTGCCCGGCCACCCGGAGGTAAGGCACGGCCGCGGCACCCGCCTCGTCGGGGTTCTGCAATGCCTTGAAGCCGATTTCGGTGGTGAACTTGGTCATCTGCTCAGCCAGCTGCGCCAGCGGGTTGATGAATTCGCTCATCTTCTCGTTGACGCCCTCTTCCTCGATGAGCGCCTGCACCAGCTTGCCGAACTTCTTGAGCGTGGCGCCGTTGTTGGCCAGCACCTTGCGCCCCAGCAAGTCGAGCGACTGAATGGTGTTGGTACCCTCGTAGATCATGTTGATGCGGGCATCGCGCACGAACTGCTCCATGCCCCATTCTTTGATGTAACCGTGGCCGCCGAAGACCTGCAGGCACTCGTTGACCGCGATGAAGCCGTTGTCGGTCAGGAATGCCTTGGCGATCGGGGTCAGCAGCGCCAGCAGCTCGGCGCTGTCCTTGCGCACCTGTTCATCGGGGTGGTGCAGCTCCTTGTCCAGCAGCAGCGCGCAGTAGATGAGCAGTGCACGGCCGCCCTCGGCGTAGGCCTTGGCGGTCAGCAGCATGCGGCGCACGTCCGGGTGCACGATGATGGGGTCGGCGGGCTTGTCCTTGGCCTTGGGGCCGGAGAGCGCGCGCATCTGGATGCGGTCCTTGGCATACGCCAGTGCGTTTTGGAACGCCACCTCGGTCAGGCCCACCGACTGGTTGCCCACGCCCAGGCGCGCGGCGTTCATCATCACGAACATCGCCTGCAGCCCCTTGTTCGGCTGGCCCACCAGCGTGCCCACGGCGCCATCCAGAATCATCTGGCACGTAGCGTTGCCGTGGATGCCCATCTTGTGCTCGATGCCGCCACAGTAGATGGCGTTGCGCTCGCCCAAGCTGCCGTCGGCGTTGACCTTGAACTTCGGCACCACGAACAGGCTGATGCCCTTGGTACCCGCGGGGGCATCGGGCAGGCGCGCCAGCACCAGGTGCACGATGTTTTCCGCCAGATCGTGCTCACCGGCCGAGATGAAGATCTTCTGCCCGGTCAGCTTATACGTGCCGTCGGGCTGGGGTTCGGCCTTGGTGCGCAACAGGCCTAGGTCGGTGCCGCAGTGCGGCTCGGTCAGGCACATGGTCCCGGTCCACTCACCCGAGGTGAGCTTGGGCAGGTACAGACGCTTTTGCTCCTCGGTACCGTGCGCGTGTAGGCATTCATAGGCGCCGTGGCTCAAGCCGGGATACATCGTCCAGGCTTGGTTGGCGCTGTTGAGCATCTCGTAGAACGCCTGGTTGACCACGAACGGCAGGCCCTGGCCGCCGTACTGCGGGTCGCAGCTCAGCGCGGGCCAACCCCCTGCCACGTATTGGGCGTATGCCTCTTTGAAGCCGCTGGGCGTGGTCACGGTGTGCGTGGCCTTGTCCAGCCGGCAGCCCTCGGCGTCCCCGCTGATGTTGATGGGGAAGGCCACCTCGGCGGCAAACTTGCCGCCCTCCTCCAGCACGGCATTGATGGTGTCGGCATCCACCTCGGCGTGCGGCGGGCAGACCTTGAGTTCATCGACGACACGCAGCACTTCGTGCAGCACGAATTGCATGTCGCGCAGGGGCGGGGTGTACTGGGGCATGGGGAGTCTCCTTCCGAAAACGGGCAGACAGGGGTTGAAAGAAGCCCCGGCGCTTACGCGAGGTAGCGCGCCAGGATGTTGTCGAAACCGGTGCGGGCGCGCTGCAGGCCCTCGGCCGTACGCAGGAAGCGGGCTTCGTAGTGCAGCGCCAGGATCAGGCCGTGGATCTCGAAAGCGATCTGCGCCGGGTCGGCGTCGGTACGCAGGTGGCCTTCGTCGATAGCGAGCCGAATCGCGCGGCGCAGCGCGGCCTGCCAAGTCGTGACCGTCTCCACCAACGCGTCGCGCACGGGGCCAGGGCGGTCGTCGAACTCGACCGCGCCGCTGATATAGATGCAGCCGGAGTCGATCTCCAGCGAGGTCTGGCGCATCCAGTTGTCGAACAGCGCGCGCAGCCGCGGCAGCCCGCGGGGCTGCTCCAGCGCCGGACGAAAGACGTCGCGCTCGAAGCGCTCGTGGTATTCGCGCACCACCGAAATCTGCAGCTCTTCGCGCGAGCCAAAGTGCGCAAAGACGCCGGACTTGCTCATGCCCATGACCTCGGCGATGGCGCCGATGCTCAAACCCTCCAGCCCCACTTGCGACGCCAGCGACAGCGCGGCATCGATGATGGCAGCCTTGGTCTGCTGGCCTTTCTGGGCGGCCTTGGACAGCCGGGGCTGGCTGGCGCTGCGAGCGCGGCGCGCGGGTGTCGCGACGGTGGCGCTGCTCGACGGGCGAACGTCTGCGGTCATGCGGCCCTCTAAAATAAAACGAACGATCGTTCTATTTTAGAGGCCACTCGTGGGTTGTCAACCGAAATTTTTGCGACCGGTGCTGGGCAGCTGCCTTGGGGACACCGACCGCGCACGGCGCGCCACTTCAGTGCGAGCGGATCATGGTGCCAAACGGCTGGTCACCAAGCACCTCGAGCAGTAGCGCATGCGGCACACGCCCGTCGATAATGTGCACCGCCTTGACGCCACTCTTGGCGGCATCCAGTGCACCGGCAATCTTCGGGATCATGCCACCGCTGATGGTGCCATCCGTCACCAGCTCGTCGATGCGCCGCGGCGTGAGCTCGGTCAACAGCTGGCCGTCTTTGTCCAGCACGCCGCGGATGTTGGTCAACATCAACAGCTTTTCGGCCTGCAGCACGGTGGCCAGCTTGGCCGCCACCACGTCGGCGTTGATGTTGTAGCTCTCGTTGTGCTCGCCAAAACCAATCGGACTGACCACCGGGATGAACTGATCCTCCTGCAACGCGCGCACGACCGAGGGATCGATGGAAACAATGTCGCCCACCTGGCCAACGTCGTGCTCCACGCTCGGATCGTTGACATCGACCATGCGCAGCTTGCGCGCGCGAATCATGGCGCCGTCGCGCCCGGTCAGGCCCACCGCCTTGCCGCCCGCGCGGTTGATGAGGCCGACGATGTCTTGCTGCACCTCGCCGGCCAGCACCCACTCGACGACCTCCATCGTCTCGGCGTCGGTCACGCGCATGCCCTGGATGAACTGACCCTGCTTGCCCAGGCGCTTGAGCAGCCCCTCGATCTGCGGCCCTCCGCCGTGCACCACGACGGGGTTGATGCCCACCAGTTTGAGCAGCACCACATCCTCGGCAAACGCGGCCTGCAAGAGCGGATCCGTCATCGCATTGCCGCCGTACTTGATGACCATCGTCTTGCCGTGGTAACGCCGGATGTAGGGCAGCGCTTGGCTCAGGATTTCGGCCCGGTCGGCGGGGGCCACGTGCGAAAGATCGCGGGGAGGTTGGTTCATGGTGGCTAATGCGGCTACGATCGAACAAATGTCAGCATCGGAGGGCATTGTGCCGCAAGAAATCGAGCTCAAGTTTGCGCTTGCGGGCTGGCGCGCCGAACAGGCCCTGCAGCGGCTAAGCCAGCATCCGCTGCTGCGCCGGCGCAAGCGCCAGCAACAGCGCCTGATCAACCGTTACTACGACACGCCCGACGGCTGGCTGCGCCAGCAGCGCTGTGCGCTGCGCATCCGCGCCATCGAGCCGCCGCCTGGCGCGGCGGGCGTGCCGTCTGGAGCCGCTCGCCCGGTGCGCACCTACGAGCAGACCCTCAAAACCGCCGGCAGCGGCCACGGCGCTTTGAGTGTGCGCGGGGAGTGGACGGCCCCGCTGCGGCGACCCGCGCTGGATGAGGCCGCGTTACGCTCGACACCGCTGGCGCAGGATCCGGCATTCGACACACAGGTGCGGGCACTGCAACCCGTGCACGAGACCCGCTGCGTGCGCACCACCTGGGTCGTGCGTAGCCGCGACGGCAGTGTGGTCGAGGTCGCGCTCGATGCCGGCGACATCCGCGCGGCGGGACGACGCGCGCCGCTGCTGGAGCTCGAGCTGGAGCTCCTGCGGGGTGACGCCGATGCACTGATCGCCATGGCCGAGGCGCTGGCTCAGCACCTGCCGCTGTTGCCCGCGCGCATCAGCAAGGCCGAGCAGGCGCAACGCCTGGCCGATGGTACCCACGACGCCCCCATCACCGCCCGCGCGCTCGACTTGCCGCGCGCGGCGGACCCCGCTTGCGTGGCCCGCGCCGCTCTGGGCGACGCGCTGGGGCAGTTGTGCGACAACCTCGCGTTGGCCGCCCGCAGCGACGCGCCAGAGGCCATCCATCAGGCCCGTGTCGGTTGGCGGCGCTGGCGCAGCCTGTTGCGGCTGCTGCGCCCGTGGCTGCCTCCCCCGCCCGCGATGCAAGCGCTGCGCCCCCTGCTAGACACCCTGGGTACGGTGCGCGATCTGGACGTCGCGCGCACCGAAACCCTGGCCGAGTGGGGGCCGCTGTATGTCGAAGACGAGTCCGCCCACCCCGAGCGCGTGCGCGCCGTGGAGCGCGCCCAGCAGCAGCTGGCGCGCGGCGCGCACCAAGCCCGGCGCGCCCTGCGCGCGCAGCTGGGCGACCCCGCCATCACTGCCGCGCTGGTGGCGTGCGCCGCCTGGCTGCAGCAGCTGCCGGCGCAGGTGGACGCCGACCCCGACTGGGGTATCGAGCGCTTGGCGCGCTGGCACGCGCGGCTGCAGCGCCACCTGCGCACCGCAGACCCTGCCCAGCCCGGCGCTGCCGAGGCCCTGCACGAGGCGCGCCTGCTGGCCAAACGACTGCGCTACGGCTCGGAAGCGTTGTCGCCCACCCTGCCCGGGCGCGCCGCGCGGCGCCTGCAGCGCTGGCAGCGCGACGCCCGCGGCTGGCAAACCCGCATCGGCCGCTGGCGCGACCTGCTGCGCGCGGCGCAACTGCTCGAGGGGCCACGCGCCGCCCCGCCGTCGAGGGCACTGGCCGCGTTCCTGCGCGGGGCGGCCGTGGCCGGTCAACGCGCAGAAATCGCTGCCTGACCCCGGCCGCTGCGGAACCCGGCGGCGGCGGAAACGCTCCCACGCGATAACCTGACTCTCTCCATGCTCATGAACACACACCCGCGCCCCGCTGCCACTGACACGCCCGCCGCCGACACCCCATGGCACGCGCTGCCCTGCGACGACGTGCTGCACCAATGGCAAAGCTCGGCGCGCGGCTTGGGCAGCGCGCAGGCGCAGGCGCGGCGCGAGCGCTACGGCCCCAACCGCCTGGCCGAAGCCCCGCCCACCCCGTTGTGGCGGCGGGTGCTGCGACAGTTCAACAACCTGCTCATCCTCATCCTGCTGGCGGCGGCCACCATCACGGCGCTGCTCGGGCATGGCATCGACGCCGGCGTCATCCTGGCGGTGGTATTGCTCAACGTCACCATCGGCCTGATCCAGGAGGGCAAGGCCGAGCGCGCCCTGGCCGCCATCCGCGCGCTGCTCACGCCTCACGCGCAGGTCTGGCGCGACGGGCGCTTGGTCGAGGTGGACGCGACCGAACTCGTCCCCGGCGACGTGGTGCAACTCAGTGCCGGCGACCGCCTGCCCGCCGACGTGCGCTGGCTGCGCACGCACGACGTGCAGGTGGACGAATCCATGCTGACCGGGGAGTCCGTGCCCGTCGGCAAAGACCCCGCCCCCGTCGACGCGCACGCTGCGCTCGGCGACCGGCGCAGCATGGGCTATGCCGGCACACTGGTCACGCGCGGCCAGGGCACCGCAGTCGTCGTGGCTACCGGCATGGCGACCGAGATGGGGCGCATCGGCCGCCTGCTACAAAGCGTGGGCGACACCGCCACGCCACTGGTGCGACAAATGGCGCAAATGGGGCGCTGGATCACGCTGGCGGTGCTGGCCGCCGCCGCGTTGTTGTTCGGCGTGGGCTGGGGGTTGCGCGGGCTGCCAGCACTGGATACCTTCATGGCAGCGGTGGGGCTGGCCGTGGCCGCCATCCCCGAGGGGCTGCCCGCGATTCTGTCGGTGACGCTGGCCATCGGCGTGCAGCGCATGGCGCGACAACGCGCCATCGTGCGCCAGTTGCCTGCGGTGGAGACGCTGGGCTGCGTCACCGTCATCTGCTCCGACAAGACCGGGACGCTGACGCGCAACGAAATGACGGCACAGACCGTCGTGCTCAGCGACGGTATCGTCACGGTGGGAGGCAGCGGCTACGCCCCTCAGGGCGCGCTGCTGCGCGACGGGCACCCACTGCAGGCGGCGGAGCTCTGGCGCGAAGCCCCCGCACTGTTGCTGCTGGCCGAAGGCGTGGCGCTGTGTAACGATGCCGCGCTGGTACAGGACGAGTCGGGCCAGTGGCAGCTCAGCGGCGACCCGACCGAGGGCGCCTTGCTGACACTGGCGATGAAAGCGGGGCTCGACCCCAACACCTTGCGCGAAGAGCGCCCGCGCGTCGCGCTGCTGCCGTTCGAGTCGGAGCGCCGCTACATGGCCACCGCGCACGCCGATGGCGACACACTGCGCGTGTGGGTCAAAGGGGCGCCGGAGGCGATTCTGGCGCGCTGCTCCCACGTGCTCGACGATCGGGGAAAGACCGTCGCACTCGACGCCGCCCCTTGGCAAGCCCAGGCCGACGCCCAAGCGGCCCAGGGCCGACGGGTACTGGCCGTGGCCACGGTGCGCGTGCCCGCGGGTAACGCGCTCACCCATGACACGGTGCGCGACGGGTTGACCCTGGTCGGCCTGGTCGGCATCATCGACCCGCCACGTGAGGAGGCCATCGAGGCCGTGGCGCAGTGCCGTGCCGCCGGCATCCGGGTCAAAATGATCACGGGTGACCACCTGGTCACCGCGCGGGCGATCGCCGCCCAACTCGGCTTGGGCGAGCACCTGCAGGCCATGGCGGGGCAGACGATCGACACCCTGGACGACGCGGCACTGCGGCGCGCCGTGCGCGAGGTCGACGTCTTTGCGCGCGCGGCGCCCGAGCACAAGCTGCGACTCGTGCGCGCGCTGCAGGCCAACGGCGAGGTGGTGGCCATGACGGGCGACGGCGTCAACGACGCCCCTGCGCTCAAAGCCGCCGACGTGGGCGTGGCCATGGGCCACAAGGGCACGGATGCCGCCAAGCAAGCCGCCGCCGTGGTGCTGACGGACGACAACTTCGCCACCATCGCGCGCGCCGTGCGCGAAGGCCGCACCGTCTACGACAATCTGCGCAAGGTCATCACGTTTTTGCTGCCCATCAATGGGGGCGAATCGGTGTCACTGCTGGTGGCGGTACTGTTCGGGCTGGCGCTGCCCATCGCACCGGTGCAAATCCTCTGGGTCAACATGGTCAGCTCCATCGCGTTGGCCATGGTGCTGGCGTTCGAGCCCACCGAACCCGACATCATGCGCCGCCCCCCACGCCCGCCGGGCGAACCGATCCTGACCCCCTTCGTGCTGTGGCGCATCGGTTTGGTCTCCACGCTGTTTGCGGCCGGCATCTTCGGCACCTACCAATGGGCGCTGGACGCCGGCTACCCCCAGGCCATGGCGCAGACGCTGGCCGTCAACACGCTGGTGGCGATGGAGATCTTCTACCTGTTCAGCGTGCGCTACCTCAAGGCCCCTTCTTTCACCTGGGTGGGCGTGCAGGGCACCCCGCGCGTGCTGGCCGCGGTGGGCGCCGCGTGCGCGCTGCAGGCGGGCTTTACCTACCTGCCCCTCATGCAAACGTGGTTTGGCAGTGCGCCGCTGCCGCTGCCGTGGATCGGCATCAGCGCCGCCATCGGCGTCGCCGTCCTGGGGGTGCTGGAGCTAGAAAAAGCGCTGCTGCGCGCGAGGCGCTAGACTAGCGGGCTTTCCCCGGTTCAGCCCCTGGCTCTACACCACGCACCGCTGACGCACCATGCCCAAAAAAGTCTACATCCGCACCTTCGGCTGCCAGATGAACGAGTACGACTCGGACAAGATGGCCGACGTCCTGGCCGCCGCCGACGGCTACGAGCCCACCGATGACCCCGAGCAGGCCGACCTGATCCTGTTCAACACCTGCTCCGTGCGCGAAAAGGCGCAGGAAAAGGTCTTCTCCGACCTGGGGCGCGTCAAACACCTGAAGAAAAAAGGCGTGCTCATCGGCGTGGGGGGCTGTGTGGCCAGCCAAGAGGGTGAAGCCATCATCCAGCGCGCGCCCTACGTGGACGTAGTGTTTGGCCCGCAGACGCTGCACCGCCTGCCCGAGCTGCTACGCGAGCGCGAGCGCCAGGCGCGGCCGCAGGTGGACGTCAGCTTCCCCGAGATCGAAAAGTTCGACCACCTACCCCCCGCCCGCGTCGAGGGTGCCTCGGCGTTCGTCAGCATCATGGAAGGCTGCAGCAAGTACTGCAGCTACTGCGTCGTGCCTTACACGCGCGGAGAGGAAGTCTCGCGCCCGCTGGAGGACGTGCTGGTGGAGGTCGCCGGCCTGGCCGAACAGGGGGTCAAGGAAGTCACCCTGCTCGGCCAAAACGTCAACGCCTGGCGCGGTGGCGACGGCGAGGACTTCGCCCTGCTGCTCGAATGCGTGGCCGACATCCCGGGCATCGAGCGCATCCGCTACACCACCAGCCACCCCAACGAATTCACGCCGCGCCTGATCGAGGCCTACGCGCGTATCCCGAAGCTGGTCAGCCACCTGCACCTGCCCGTGCAGCACGGCAGCGACCGCATCCTGATGGCGATGAAGCGCGGCTACACCGTGATGGAGTACAAGAGCACCGTGCGCAAGCTGCGCGCCGTGCGACCCGACCTGAGCCTCTCGAGCGACTTCATCGTCGGCTTCCCAGGCGAGACGGAAGACGATTTCGCCAAACTCATGAAGCTGGTCGACGATATCGGCTTCGATGCGAGCTTCAGCTTTATTTTCAGCCCACGCCCCGGTACACCAGCGGCCAACCTGCCCGACGACACGCCCCACGACGTCAAGCTGCAACGACTGCAAACGCTGCAAAAGGCATTGGAAGGCCATGTCGCGCGCATCAGCGCCAGCCGTGTGGGCACCGTACAGCGCATCCTGGTCGAAGGCCCGTCCAAGAAAAACCCGCACGAACTCATGGGCCGCACCGCCTGCAACCGCATCGTCAACTTCGACGGCGGCCCACACGCCCAGCGCCT
>NZ_CALIND010000056.1:0-9369 GCF_938045175.1 uncultured Tepidimonas sp. | reverse complement strand
AAATCGGCGATGAACCAGTTCGCGATACTATACGGCGACCGCTTCACCCTCGCACCACGCTGAACGACACGAGGACAGATTCAGAAACCGCCCCACACACAAAAAACAGGACATCCCCCAGGGTGTTGCGATGAACCGTTGGTTGGCGTTTGGTGAGGTGGTCGATGGCTATCCCGTGCCCGTGGTCAGCGAGCGCCAGGTGCGCGCTGCGGCCGGGCTGCTGTTCTTCCCGGCCGTGGTGTCGTTCATGCACTCGTTTCTGCTGGGCAACTTTCAGTACACCCGGTGGTTCATCGTGGTGTTTTTGGTGGACATGACGCTGCGCGTGCTCAGCCCGCGTTGGTCGCCCAGCATGATCGTGGGCGGCTGGATCGTGCGCCACCAGACGCCAGAGTGGGTGGGCGGGGCGCAAAAACGGTTTGCGTGGGGTTTGGGGCTGCTATTGGGCCTGGCCATGCTGTACCTCATGGTGCTCAACCGCTACATGGGGCCGGCCAATATGCTCATCTGCGGTGCTTGTCTGTTGCTGATGTTTTTCGAGACCGCCTTTGGCATTTGCCTGGGCTGTCGGCTCTACAACGTATTCCATCGCGAAAAGGCTCAGCTATGCCCGGGCGGCGTGTGCGAAGTGCCCGCCTCGGCGCGGGGGTGGGGCTTGTCGCTGCCCCAGGCGCTGGTGCTGGTGGCCTTCGCGGGCCTGACGGTCGCCGCCAAAAACTGGGTCGACCGCACCGGCCCGCTGCAAGGTTTCGACGAGATGGCCACGCTGGAGGAGATGGGCTTGCAGCCCACGCCCGGCGCGTCCTCGGCCGCGGAGCGCCAGCGCTGCGAAGTGCCAGCATTTGCCAAGGCCATCGGTCACGAGGAGATGTGGAAGCGGCACAACGGCTGCAGCTAAGCCGCATTCCCGCGCGTGTCTCCTCAACGCTGCCGAGGCAGGTCGGCGTAGTAGCGCGCTAGCGCGTCGATTTCGGTGGCGGTCAGGCGCTGTGCGAACACCCGCATGCCCTTGGCCGCGTCGTTGGTGCGCTGCCCGCCGTGGTAGTCGAGCATGGTGCGCACGAAGTACAGCGGGTTTTGACCGGCCAGCGCGGGGGCTTCCCACTTGCCGCCCTGGCCCTTGACTCCGTGACAGCTCGCGCACGGTGTGATCAGGCGCGCGGGGTCGCCTTTCGTGACCAAGCGAAGCGCGGCCTGTTCCGCTTCGGCACTGGCCGCGCCGGGGCGCGGCGTGACGGCATCGTGCGGGGCGGGCAGGCTGGCGTAGTACGCCGCCACGTCGGCGATTTGCTGCGGCGTCATGGCCACCGCCACGTCGTGCATCAGTTGCGCGCCACGGTTGTCCCGGCGCAGGCCGCGCTGGTAATCCAGCAGCATCTTGGCGGTGTAGGTGGCGCGTTGGCTGGCGGTGTGCGGCCAGTTGAACGTGGGCGCCTGGCCCTGCCCACCGTGACAGGAGGCGCAAAACAGCTCCTCGTGCACGCGGCGCCCCCGCTGGGTGTCCCCGGGTGGCAGTTCGGCCAGCGCGGCGCGCAGGCTGGCGGGCGTCCATGCGGGCGCAGGTGCCGGCGCCGGCGCACTGGCCAGGGCAGCGATGGGCAACCAAGCGGCCAGACCGGCGGCCAAACCGACCCACGAGCGGATGTATCGGGTGGTCATGGCAGACTCCATCAAGCAAAGCAGTCTTGGGTGAAAGTGCGCAGCCACGCCTGCTGGTAGCGCGCGCCGAGCTTGATCTGCATCGGTGACGCATCCAGCGGCAGATAGCGCGATGCGCCGTTGATGCGGGCGATCTTGCCGTCCACGATCTTGAACACATCGGCCACGAACAGGCCATAGTCTTTGCCGGCCAGGGCGTAGCAGGTGTTTTCCCACAGCGGCTCGGGGGCGGGGCGGCCGGCCAGCTCCTCGACGATGGCGCGGGCCACCACCTTGGCCTGCGTGTTGGCCGAAAAGCCGCTCTTGGGCATGGCGTCGGCGATGCTGGCGTCGCCGATGACGTGCACCTGCGGCACCATGGTCGAGGCGAAGGTGCGCCGATCGACGGGGCAAAAGCCGCTGCCGTCGGTCAAGCCCAGCGTGGCGGCCAACTTGCCCGCGCGCATCGGGGGAATGACATTGATGACGTCGGCCTGGATGGTCTCGCCCTCGGTTTCGATGCGCATGCGCCGCCCGTCGATGCGCAGCGGGCGGCCCCCTTCCTTGCCACGCACCCAGGTCAGCATGCCGGGGCCGGGGTGTCGCTGGATTTCCACCTTGGTGGCCATGCGCTTGGCGTAATCGTCGGGCAGGTTGAAGCGGTAGAGCCGGTTCCAGCCCAACATCATCGTTTCGTCGGTGACGAAGGCGTCTTTCGGGTCGACGATGATGACCTTGGCCGTGGGGTTGTGCGTCATGAACCATTCGGTCATGAGCGCGGCGCGCTCGTACGGACCCGGCGGGCAGCGGTAGGGGTTGGGGGGTGCGGCCAGCACGAACACGCCACCCGGGCGCATGCCTTGCAGTTGGCGTGCCAGCAGCGCGGTCTGCTCGCCCGGGATCCAGCCCGAGGGCACCGCAGTACGCGCCACGGCTTCGGAGTAGCCCGGGTACGCGTCGTACAACAGTTCGATGCCGGGCGAGACGACCAGGCGGTCGTAGCCGATGCGCCGCCGCCCGGCGGTGGTGACCACGCGCGCCGCTGCGTCGAGCCCGGTGACGGTGTCGATGACGATCTCGATGCCGTAGCGCTCGCGCAGCGTGTCGTAGCGGACCTCCAGGTCGGCCATGGTGACGTGGCCGTTGAGCACCTCCGACGATCCGTAAGGGCGGATGTAGACGGGGTGGCGCTCGATGAGGGTGACGCGCAGCGCGGGGTTGAACAGCTTGAGATACTTGGCCGTGGTGGCACCTCCCACACCGCCACCGACCACCACGACATGGGCGCGCTCTTGGGCAAAGGCCAGACTCGGTGCCGAGCACGCGGCCAACAGGCCCAGCATGTGCCCCAGCCAGGCGCGCCGCTGGGGGCTGGACAGGGATTCGGGATGGTTCATGATGCGGCTCCTTTGTCGGCGCGCGCGGCCAAGGGGGCGGGTGGTTGCGCGGCGAACCATTGCGCCATCGCCTCGATATCGGCGTTGGTGAAGCCCCGCGCGACGTGGCCCATCAGGGTCGAAGGGCGCCGACCCTCGCGAAAATCGATCATGGTGCGCACGAATTGCTCCACCGGCATGCCCGCCAGTGGTTTGAAATACTCGTCCCCCAGCTGGCCGTGGGTGCCATGGCAGGCCGCACAGGTGTGGGCCATGACGTCGGCCGGCACCGGCTGGGGGTTGAGTGCGGGTGACGGCTCGGGAGGAGCGACTGGGGTGCTACCCGTATTGGTCGCCGCAGCGGGGGAAGCGCCCGCGGCGGTAGCCTGCGCGGACAGCCCTGCCGCGGAGGCCGCGGTGGCGGTCGCGCGAGCGATGAGCGAGACTCCGCCTGCGCCGGCGGTGACGACCACGATCCCGAGTGCGACCGCGATGGCTTCCAAGCGGCGGGCGCGTTGACTGGTATTGAGGGGCGTATTCATCTGTCTACCTCCGTCAGGATCAGCGCAGCCACACCCACAAGCCCACGCCGAAATAGGCCAGCGTCCACGCGACCAGCAGGCCGATGGTCCAGGTACCCAGACGCGTGACGGCGGCAGGGGGCGTGTACGGTTGGGGCCCGCGGTGCTGCCCGGCCTGCCAGGCCACGGTCAGGAAATAACCCAGCGCGGCCCCGCCCAATGCGGCGAAGGTGAAGAAGAACAGCACTGTGCTGTACCAGTCCATTTGCACGCGGTAGTCCAGCGCGTCGTAGCCATGGGCACCGGTGAGCGTGAAGTAGCACAGCGCTTCGCGCGCGCTGGCCAGCGCGATCAGGGCCAGGGTCGCCACCCCGAACGCGGTGTAACCCCTCCAGCCACCGTCGAGCTGCGTACGCAGCAGCGTTGGCAGCAGCAACGCCAGCACGGCCAGTGCGCCGACGCCCATCCACGGCGACGTGGCAAACCACGCCATCTCCGGGGGCAGCGTCGCCATCCACAGCGCTCCCAGCGCACCCGCAACGGCAGCACCGACCCGCATCATGCGCTGCCCCAGCTGAAGCAGGAACGCGAGGTAGCCCGTATCTGGCTCCTGCGCGCCTTGCAGGTAGCGACGATAGGCCAGCAGCCACGCCCCCGCCACCGGTGCGGACAGCGCGATGAAGAAGCCAAAGCGCGGCAGGTGCCACAGGTGCAGGCTACGTCCGCTCGGGTCCACCGTGCCACCAGGGGCGTACCATGCCATCCACGCCTGGGGAAACAGCGCCTGGTACGTCAGGCTGTGCACGATGAAGCCCACCCCCAGCAGCGCCAGCACCGACAGCACCATCCATCCCGTCGCGCGCCCCCCATCTGCGCCAGATCGGGGTTCTTCCAATAGAAAGCGTACATCGCGATGTAGCCCACGATGAGCAAGCCGATGAAGCCGATCACCCACCAGGCCGACAGCACGTTGGAGGTGTACCAGAACGGGTCGTAGATGACCTGTACGAACAGCAGCGGCGCCACGCCCAGCACGATGGCCACCGACACGGCGATCTTGGCGGTAGTCAACATGGCGGCGGCCAGGCGGCGCCAAGAGGCATCGGTACTGATCGCCCCGCGCAGCGTCAGCGCACTGGCGCCCAACATCACTTGTACGGCCACCATGTGCAGCGCAAAGGTCAGCACCCCCAGCACCAGAAAGATCAGTGGGTGCGCGGGAACGCCCGCTTGGTCACGAAGGGCATATAGCATTTCGGGTGTCATGGCGTCACTCCGTGCGGATCGTGGGTTGGGCTGCGGCCTGCGCAGCGCCCTGTCCGGACATCGTGCTCAGAATCCAAGCGGCCAGGGCGCGCGCTTGGTCGTCGTTGAGCGGGATTTGCGGCATGTACAGCGTGTTGCCGCCCGCCAGCGCGGCTTGCAGATACTCGGCCACGTCGCGCTCGCTGTGGCCGGGCCCGAAGTAGCGCTGCAATGGGTGCATCCCGGTAGCGGTCAGCGAATGGCAGTTGGCGCAGGTCGTCAGTGCCAACAGGCGACCCGCTTCCACCCGGTTGCCGTCGTCGATGGTGCGCAGTTTCTCGGGCACGAAGATGTGCGTCTTGAGAAAACCGTGCGCCTCGATGGTGGGGATTTCCGAGCGCACGCCCACGCTGGGAACATCCGCGCCCACCACCTGGTTGGAGTACACATACTGGCCGGCCACCCAAGGTTTGCGCAACGATTCGCGCGCGACTTCTTCGGGCCACAAGCCCGCCACCAGGATGACCACCGTCATGGCCGCGGCGACCGACGACACCAGCGCGCGGGGCTGCATATACCTGACCAAGAAGTACACGAGCGCCGCGCCCACGGCCACCGCCATGGCCAGCGGAAAGTGTTCCGGCAGGCGGTTTTCCAGCACCACCCCGGCCGACTCGGGCAGCGTGGCCAGGTACCACTGCAGCATGGCTGCGCCGGCCAGCGTCGCCACGATGCCGAGCACCGAGAGTTTGCGGGCGATGTCACGCTTGAGCTGCGCATCCTCGAAGCGCGCCGTCACGATGCCGTCCACCACCGCGGTGATTGCGAACATGAAGGGAGCTCGCATGCCCAGCTGTGCGAACGTGTTGCCACCGTAAAAGGCGTTGAGCACACCGCCGGTTGTGGCCCATTCGGCCTTGCCCGGCCACATCATGGAGCTGAGGATGCCCACGATGATGAGCATCGTGGTGTAAGACGCCAGGCCGAACACCAACGCGATGCGGGTGTGGGTTTGGCAATCCACGCGACCCACGAGGTAGACCAGCATGTACACGCCCACCACCTCGATGACGAAGACCACCCACTCGGTGGCCCACATCCAGACGAATGTGTGGATCAGGGCCGAGATGCCACGCGGGCTCGCCACGGTGGTGGAGTACCAGATGCCAGGCCGGGTGATGGAGCCCAGCACGTAGCTAAAGACCAGCAGGAACAAGCCGTAGCGTCGGACAAACTCCAGATACTGCGGCTTGTCGTGCCGATAGGCGTAGTTGGCCAGTCAGGCGAAAAAGATCGCGGCGCCAACCGATGTGTGTGAGAACAACACGTGCGCGGTGGCGATGATGCCGACGATCCAACCGCTGCCCAGCCCTGGCTCGAACCACGTGGGATAAAGGCCGATCATGTCCATGGATGCTCCTTGACCGAAAGCTGGTGCTGTAGCTGACTACACCACCTTGCATGACACGAACGCAAAAGGCGTGCCGGTCTGTGCCAACGGTTAAAAATTCTTGTAAATCAGTCGCTTGTGATCATTCCGGCGCCACCCTCGACCAACGGCACGCGATTTGTCATGACAGCGCTGACAGAGGGCTGTCAGACCCGCTGGTCGAGCTGGCGTGGTCTGGCTGCAGCCGCTCTAGGGGCAATCGCACCGCGCGACAATCCAGGGCATGCCGTCTGCCGCAATGCCCGCTGTCCCGCGTGACTTCCCGCCCACGGTCGAGGCGGCCCGCGCGCGGCTTGCCGCGGTGCGCCCCGCTGACTATGCGCGCAGCCGCAACCATTTGAACGGCGCGGTCACCCGGCTGTCGCCATACCTGACGCACGGACTGCTGGCGCTGGCCGAGGTGGTCGACACGCTGCGCACCGCGCATCGCCTGCCGCTGACCCACAAGCTGATGCATGAGCTGGGCTGGCGCGCCTTCTTCCGCCATGCCTGGCGGCACGACGGCGAGCGCATTCTGGAATCGCTGCACCCCGGCCCCTTGCCCGATGCCGCGTATGGCACCGCCGTGCCCGAAGACGTGCGGGCCGGTGCCACCGGCGTGCCGGTCATCGACCAGGCGGTGCGCACGCTCTACGCGACCGGCTATCTGCACAACCACACGCGGATGTGGCTGGCGTCCTACCTCGTGCACATTCGCAAAGTGCACTGGCGCACGGGTGCCGACTGGATGGTTGCGCACCTGCTCGATGGCGATTTGGGCAGCAACCATCTCTCCTGGCAATGGGTGGCAGGCACGGCGAGCGCCAAGCCCTATCTGTTCAACGCCGACAATGTGGCCAATACGCGCCGCCCGACTGGCACAGCGTCGGTACCGCCATCGACCAGTCCTACGCCGTGCTCGACACCTTGGCCCGCAGCGGCACGGCGCTGCCGCCTGAGCCCGGCGCGCACCCGAGAGTGTCGGAGCCGCCTCGTTTCCCGTACCCGCTCGAAGGCGGCTACGGTGCGCCCGACCCGGCTGCGGTCGCGGGGCAGGACGTCTGGCTGGTCCACCCGTGGTCGCTGGCCGACCCACCGGCGGGTTGCCTGCCCGTGGCCGTGCTCGACGCCGACTGGCATGCGCGCTGGCCGTGGTCGCAACGGCGCTGGGCCTTCGTCTCGACCCGTCTGTACCGCCTCGCTGCGCTGCGCTGGTTCGCGCCGGCGGCCGAGCTGGCCGAGGCCTTGCGGGCTGCCCGCAGCGTGCGCGGCTGGCATGACGCGCACCTGAGCGCGCCGGCCTGGGCGGCCCTAAAGTTGCCACCACCGCCGGTCCCCTGGCCCGAGCCCGCCGTGCGCTGCCGATCGTTTTCGGCGTACTGGGCCCTGGTTCGTCGCCATTCGGCGAGCCGCCCCACCACTGGAGAGCTATTCCATGACTGAAGCGTGGATCGAGTCGCGCCGCGCAGCGCAGGCGCCGGGTGCCGCCGTGCTGGTGAGTTCGGTGGTCGCTGGCGTTGGTGTCGCCAACCACGAGGTGATTGCCGCGGCCAAGGCCGGGGTCGAAGGGCTGGTGCGCAGCGCCGCGGCCACCTATGCGGGGCTGGGGCTACGGGTCAACGCGGTGGCGCCGGGCATGACCGACACGCCGATGACGGCGGGCATGCTCAAAGTCCCGGCGATGCGTGAAGGCGCGGGCAAGCAATATCCGCTCGGCGGCGTGCAAACACCCGATCAGGTCGCGCAAGCCATGGCCTGGCTGCTGTCAGACGCTGCCAGCCGTATCACCGGCCATGTGCTGCCGGTCGATGGGGGCTTCAGCCATGTCCGGCCGCTGGTCAAGTGAAGCGCAGCCAGACAGGGGCATCATGCCAACGCCCCCGTTGGATATTCCTAGAAAGGAATATCGTCGTCCATATCCTCGAACCCGCTGGCTGCGGGCGCCGGGGTGGTGGGGGCAGCGGGCCGACCTGCGCTGGAGGCTGGTGCCGCCGCCGCGCGTGCCGGTGCGGCCGCCCGGGGCGCGATGCCGCCCTCGTCGGCGGGGGCGCCCAGCCCTTCGCGGTTGCCCAGCAGTTGCAGCTCGGTGGCGATGATGTCGACCGTGTTGCGCTCGATGCCGTCTTGTCCCGTGTATTTGCCGTACTTGAGCCGTCCCTCCACGTACACCGGACGGCCCTTTTTCAGGTATTCACCGGCGATCTCGGCCAAGCGGTCATAAAACGTGACGCGGTGCCATTGGGTGTCTTCGACCATCTCGCCGGTGTTGCGGTCCTTGCGGCGGCTGGAGGTGGCGATACTGACGCTGGCCACGGGTTGGCCGGAGGGGAGGTAGCGAATCTCGGGGTCGCGGCCGCAGTTGCCGACCAGGATGACTTTATTGACCGATGCCATGGGGTGTCCTTGCGTAGGGGTGACCGTCGATGTCGTCGATTGTGCCCGATTCGCTGGTGCCGACCATCCCCCGATGCGGGGAGGCACAGCTTTCCTGCCTTCAAGACGACTGGACCGCCACCGGCTTGGGCGCCGGCGCGCGTAGCCCCCAGCTGATGGCCAGCCACAGCGCGCAGCAACCCGCGCCAGCAAGCATCACACCGCTGGGGCCCCATTGTGATTGCAGCCAGCCGCCCACGGCGCCACCGGCAAACAGCCCCATCGACTGCAGCGTGTTGTACACGCCGAGTGCCGCGCCGCGCGCATGGGCGGGCGCAAGCCGCGACGTCAGGCTGGGTTGGCTGGCTTCCAGCGTGTTGAAGCCCAGAAAAAACACCACGAGGCATGCGCCCAGCGTGAGCACACTCGCGACCTCCGCGTGTGCCACCCATGTCAGCCCCAGCTGCGCCACCAGCAGCAGCGCGATGGCACCGCGTAACACGGCGGTGAGGTACCCCCGGCGCTCCAGACGAAACAGCAAGCCGCCCATGACCAGGAACGACACGAGCAGCGCCGGCAAATAGACCTGCCAGTGGTGGGCCTTGGGCAAACCAGCGCCCAGCAATAAACCGGGGACGGCGATCCACATCGCCATTTGCACCGTGTGCAGCACCAGCACGCCCACGTCGAGCCGCAGCAGATTGGGGTCACGCAGCACGTCGCGCAACCCGGCGCGATCGGGGCCGACGGGGCGTGCCGGCTCTGCCGGCACCACCCAGGCCACGAC
>NZ_CALIND010000055.1:0-19073 GCF_938045175.1 uncultured Tepidimonas sp. | reverse complement strand
GCGCGTCTTCAAGCTGATCAAGACCGTGATGCGCAACGAGCGGCTCTACACCGAGCGCGACATCGAGGAGCTGGTCGACGTCTCGCGCCTGTGGATGCGTGACGACCCAGTGCTGGTGGAAAAGGCATTACCGCGCATCTCCAATCCCTTTTTGCGCACCGGGGTGCAGTTGGTCATCGACCGCATCCCGGAAGAGGACATTCTGGATTTGCTGCAGTGGCGCATCTCGCGCATGAAGGCCAAGGAAGCGGCCGAAGCGCAACTCTTTCGCGTCATGGCCAGCTATGCGCCGGCGTTTGGCATGATTGGCACGCTGGTCGGGCTCATCAACCTGATGGACGTGGTGGCCAGTGGTGACCTGGTGGTGATCGGTCGCCACCTGGCAGTGGCGTTGATGACGACGTTCTACGGCATTTTGCTCGCCAACCTGGTGTTCAAGCCGGTGGCGGTCAAGCTCGAGCGCCGCACCGAGCAGCGCGTGGTGCTCATGAACATGGTGTTGCAGGGCATCTCGATGATGTGCGCGCGCCGCAGCCCGTCGCTGATGCGCGAGACGCTCAACTCCTTCGTCGCCCACCGTGAGGACGAGATCCGCGACGGTGCGCCGAGGTCGGTGGTCACCCGCACGGAGCCCAAACCGGCGCCGAAGGCGGCCTCCGCGGCGCCACGGCCGCCCGACTCCAAGGGGGGGACGCAGGCGTGAACGAGCGCCAGCTGCATGATGCGTTGGGGCGTGCGCTGCAGGCCGCGCGCGCGGCGTCGCCCGCTGCCACGTCGCCGCCAGCGCCGTCCGCCCCTGTGCCGCAGCGGCCGACGCCGTTGCAAAAAGGCCGCTATTCGCGTTGGCATGCCGATCCGGATCCCGTGGTCGAGGAGGAGACCTGGCTGCTGACGTATCTGGACGTGATGACGCTGCTGCTGGTGATGCTGGTGGTGATGCTGGCGTTTTCGGAGCCCATCACCCGCAAGCCCCCGCTGGGGCGGCCCGAGGCACAGGGCAGCAGTGCACCGAGCGTGGGGCAGCCGCTGCCTGGCGGGGGCGGTAGCATCGTGCCGCCGGTGGGATTGCCCTCTCCGACACCCGGTCCGGGCGCGCACACGGCCGAGCGGCAGTCGCCACCCGCGAGCGATGCAGTGCCGGCAACGGCCGATCCGCTGGCCGCGCGCGACCCGGCGCAGGCGCTGGGCTTGTCGGGGCTGGGGCAGGACATCCAGATCCTGGTGCGCGACGAGGGGGTGAGTTTTCGCATTCCGTCGGAGGTGCTGTTCGCCTCGGGCGAGGCGGTGCTGACGCCCGCTGGCCTCGCCGTGATCGACCAGTTGCTGCCGGCCTTCAACCGCCTGCCGGACTACACGGTCGTGGTGGAGGGGCATACCGACAACGTGCCCATCCAGACTGCGCGCTTCCCGTCCAACTGGGAGCTGTCCGCGGCGCGCGCCAGCAGCGTGGTGCGCCACTTGGAGGCACGCGGTCTCAACCCGACCCGGCTGCGCGCCACTGGCTATGCCGATACGCGACCACTGGCGCCCAACGATACGCCGCAGGGGCGGGCGCTCAACCGGCGGGTGGAAATCACGCTCGAGCCGCCGGTGCGCCCGCGCAACTGATACCGCTGCCTACAATGCGGGCATGACCGATTCGTTTGCTGGCGCGGGTGCGGTGGAGGGTGTGGCGCCCACGTTGTCGCCCGACCATCCGCTGCTGCGCGACCTGAACCCCGAACAACGCCGTGCCGTCACCCTGCCGCCGGCGCATGCCCTGGTACTCGCGGGGGCCGGCTCGGGCAAGACGCGGGTGTTGACCACCCGCATTGCTTGGTTGCTGGCCACTGGCCAGGCCTCGCCCGGTGGCATTTTGGCCGTCACCTTTACCAACAAAGCGGCCAAGGAGATGTTGGCGCGCCTGACGGCGCTGCTGCCCCTGAACGTGCGTGGCATGTGGATCGGTACCTTCCACGGCCTGTGCCACCGGCTGCTGCGGGCGCACCACCAGCTCGCCGGGCTGCCAGCCACGTTTCAGATTTTGGATACGCAAGATCAGCTCAGCGCCATCAAGCGGCTGCTCAAGGCGCTCCACATCGACGAAGAGCACGTTCGCCCCAAGGAGCTGCAGTGGTTCATCGCTGGTGCCAAAGAGGACGGGCTGCGCCCGCGCGACCTGGCCGCCCGTGACGAGGACACGCGGCGCAAGATCGAGCTCTATCGCCAGTACGAGGAGCAGTGCCAGCGCGAGGGCGTGGTGGACTTCGGCGAGCTGATGCTGCGCTCGTACGAGCTGCTGCGCGATCACGAGCCGCTGCGCGTGCACTACCAGCGGCGCTTTCGCCACCTGCTGATCGACGAGTTTCAGGACACCAACCGGCTGCAGTACGCCTGGATCAAGCAGCTGGCGGGCGACGAGCCGGGCGGGCGGTTCGTGCCTTGCGGCAACGCGGTCATGGCGGTGGGTGACGACGACCAGAGCATCTACGCCTTTCGCGGCGCGCGCGTGGGCAACATGAGCGACTTCGTGCGCGAATTCGGCATTGCCGAGCCGATCAAGCTGGAGCAAAACTATCGCAGCGTTGGCCACATCCTGCACGCGGCCAACCACTTGATCGACCACAACCGCCAGCGGTTGGGCAAGAACCTGCGCACCGAACAGGGTGAGGGCGACCGGCTGCGCGTGGCCGAGCTGCCCAGCGATCACGAGGAAGCGCAATGGGTGGTGGACGAGATTCGCCAGCTCCACCGGCGCGACGGGGTGCCGCTGCACCAGATCGCGCTGCTGTACCGCAGCAACGCGCAGAGCCGGGCACTCGAGAGCGCCTTGTTCAACGCTGGCATCGCGTACCGCGTCTATGGCGGGCTGCGCTTTTTCGAGCGGGCCGAGATCAAGCACGCACTGGCCTACCTGCGCCTGCTGGAAAACCCGCACGATGACACCAGCTTTTTGCGCGTGGTCAACATTCCGCCGCGTGGCATCGGCGCACGCACCGTGGAGCAGTTGCAGCAGGCCGCGCGCGACGCCGGCTGCTCGCTGCACGACGCGGTCACCGCCGTCGGCGGGCGCGGCGGGGCAGCGCTGGGGGCATTTGTGGCGCGGCTGGATGTGATGCGCGAGCGCAGCGTCGGCCGCCCGTTGCGTGAGATCATCGAAGGCGTGCTGGACGGCAGCGGACTGATCGACCACTACCGCGGCGAGCGCGAGGGAGCCGAGCGCATCGAAAACCTGCTGGAGCTGGTCAACGCGGCGGAGAGCTTCGTCAGCCAGGAAGGGTTTGGGCGCGATGCGGTGGCGCTGCCGATGGATGAGACCGTGTCCGCGCCAGACGTGCCCGCCGTCGCTCCATCGGGGGTCGAGGCGGAGACCGGCGAGACGCTGAGCCCGCTGGCGGCATTTCTGGCCCACGCCGCGCTGGAAGCGGGCGAGCACCAGGCGCAAGCCGGACAAGAGGCGGTGCAACTGATGACGGTGCACGCGGCCAAAGGGTTGGAATTCGACTGCGTCTTCATCACGGGGTTGGAGGAAGGGCTGTTCCCGCACGAAAACAGCCTATCCAGCCAAGATGGCCTGGAGGAAGAGCGGCGGTTGATGTACGTGGCCATCACGCGCGCGCGCCGGCGCCTGTACCTGACGCACGCGCAGACGCGCTTGTTGCACGGGCAGACGCGCTACCACATCCCCAGCCGCTTTCTGGACGAGCTGCCCGCCGAGAGCCTGCAGTGGCTCAGCCCGCCCCGTGCGCGCGGCGCTGGCGGGTTCGGCGGCGGTTGGGCGTCGTCCGCCCAGCCCGCCTGGGGCCGCAGCGGCCTGGGCGATGACCGGCCCGCCGGCATGGCGGGCATTCCAGCGGCGGTGCCGGTGCCGACGCGCAGCGCCCCCGCGGTCAGCGCCAGCGGCGCCGAGATCCGTACCGGTATGGCGGTGTTTCACACCAAATTTGGCGAAGGGCGGGTGCTGGCCGTCGAAGGGCAGGGCAACGATGCGCGCGCCCAGGTGGACTTTCGCCGCCACGGCACCAAATGGCTGGCGCTGGCGGTGGCCAAGCTCACACCCGTCGAGTGAGTGGTTGCCGGGCGCGCGCTCAGGCGGGCGGTGTGCCCTCGTCCGTCAGAAAGCTGTCACGAAACGTGAAGTACAGCGAGGTGAAAAACGCCGCGCTCAGCAGCGACGCCACCGGGAACAGCAACACCTGCAGTGTGCCGGCCCCACCCAGCAGTGACGACAACAGCACCAACACCAGCGATACCGCAAAGAACACCCCCGCCCAGCCCAGCATGAACACCAGCAGCGCGCCCATGTTGGCCCAACACGCCACCAGGCTGAAAAAAAGGCTCTTGATCGGATGCACCCCGTGCCAGTGCACCAGCGCCGGTGCGTGCCAGAACAGCAGCCCCAGCGGGATGTAGAGCACCGCTTGCCACGCCAAGTGGCGCAGCAGGGCGGGGTTGTCGAGCACGGCTTCGGCGCCTTCCGTGCCATCGGCGGGCAGCTTGGGGACGTCGCCCGCCAACAGTGCGGACAGCGCCATGACCACGATCGCCCCCAGCGCATACAGGCCGCCCAGCAGCAGCATGGCGTGCACGCGCTCGCGTCCGGCCCGAAACGCGGTGGCCAGCACCGTGGGCATCGGAAAGCGCCCGCGGTCGGCTTCCTTGGTGGCGGCCATCAGCCCCAGGGTGGCCGCGGGTACCAGTGACAGTGCCACTGGCGCGCCCAGCACGGGGACCATCGCCAATGCACTGACGCCCAGGATGAACAGGAAAAACAGCCCGCCCATGGCCAGCGGCTGGCGCGCGAAGGTGCGCAGCCCCAACCGGACCCAGAGCAGGCCCGTGCGGGCGGGGACACGATGGAGCTTCATATCGGGGTGGCGAGGGTCAGCATTCGGCCAGCCGGGCGCGCAGCACGCGCTCGAAGTGGGTAGGGTCGTGGGGTTTGAGCACCGCCGCCTGGCGCGGCAGGTACCAGTCCCACAGGCGCGAGATCCAAAACCGCAGCGCCCCCGCGCGGCGCAGCGCCGGCAGCAGGGCGCGCTCGCCCGCCGTCAGCGGCCGCACCGCCTCGTAGGCCTCGAGCAATGCCCGGGTGCGCTCGGGGTCGGCGCGGCCATCGGTCAGGTCGATACACCAGTCGTTGAGGCAGACCGCGATGTCGAATAGCCACGTGTCGCAGCCGGCGAAGTAGAAGTCGAACACCCCCGTCAGGCGGCCGTCCTCGAACATGGCGTTGTCGCGGAACAGGTCGGCGTGGATGGGGCCGCGCGGCAGTCCCTGGTAGGTGGGGCTTGCGGCGATGTGGTTTTGGTAAGCCAGCTCGGCGGTCAGCAGTGCGGCCTGCTCGGGCTGCAGGTGCGGCAGGATCACGGGCACCGTCTCATTCCACCATGCCAGGCCGCGCAAGTTGGGCTGTTCGCGCTCGTAATCACGCCCGGCCAGGTGCATGCGCGCCAGCAGCGCGCCCAGTTGCGCGCAGTGCTGAGGCGTCGGGTTGGGTTCGTACTGGCCTCGCAAGCGGTTGACGACCGCCGCTGGCTTGCCGCGCACCGTATGCAGGATGGTGCCCGTCGCGTCAGCCTGCGGGTCGGGCACCGGGATGCCGCGCGCGGCCAAGTGCTTCATCAGATACAGATAAAACGGCAATTGCTCCGCGCTCAGGCGTTCGAACAGGGTCAGTACCCAATCGTGGCGCTCGCCGTCGTGCTCGGTGGTGACGAAGTAATTGGTGTTCTCGATGCCGCCGGCGCAGCCCGCCATCTCGACCAGCGTGCCTAGGCCCAAGCGCTGCATCAGATGGGCCGCGTCGTCACGGCTGACTTCGGTAAAGACGGCCATGACGGTTCAGAAATCGGTGACGCGCCAGCGCCGCGTGCCCGCGCCAGATCGATCGTCGCTGACACCGGGGTCGATCGGGCGCACCTCGTAGCCGGGCAGGCCCGAGCGCGTGCGCACGTCGATCGTGCGGGTTTGACCGCCGATGCGCAGCTCCTCGATGCGGCTCCAGCCGTCGTGGTGTACCAGCCGCTCGACTTTGGGCTCGGGCTTCGTGGGGGTGGGGGCGACCGCGTCGGCTGCGGCGGCGCAGGGCAGCGCCAGGGCGACGGTGAGCGCGGCCGCCGCAGCGGCCCAGTAGACGGTCGGATGGGAGTGGGGTGCAGTCTGCATGACCCGCTGATTGTAGGCAATCCCCCGTGCACAATAGCGCGATGACCGCTCCTGCCCCCTCATCCGATGCCCCGCTGCTGGTGCTGGTGGACGGCTCCAGCTACCTGTACCGGGCCTACCACGCCATGCCCGACCTGCGTGCCGTGCCGGGCGACCCGAGCAGCCCGGCCACCGGCGCCATTCGCGGCATGATCAACATGCTGCAGGCGCTGCAAAAACAATACCCGGCCGAGCACATCGCGGTCGTTTTCGACGCGTCGGGGCCGACGTTTCGCGACGCGTTGTATCCGGACTACAAAGCGCACCGCGCCCCCATGCCCGACGACCTGCGCGCGCAGATCGAGCCCATCCATGAGGTCATTCGCCTGTTGGGCATGCCGGTGCTGGTGGTGCCCGACGTGGAAGCCGACGACGTCATCGGCACGCTGGCGCGCACCGCGGCCGACCAGGGCTGGCGCGTGCTGATCTCCAGTGGCGACAAGGACTTGAGCCAACTGGTGGACGAGCGCATCACCATCATCGACACCATGAGCGGCAAGGTGCGCGACGTGGCGGGGGTGCAAGCCGAGTTTGGGGTGCCGCCACGGCTGATGGTGGACTACCAGACCCTGGTGGGCGACGCGGTCGACAACGTGCCGGGCGTGGACAAGGTGGGCCCCAAGACGGCGGCCAAGTGGCTGCAGGCGTATGGCTCGCTGGACGCGATCGTGGCGCATGCCGACGAGATTCCGGGCGTGGTCGGTGAAAACCTGCGCCGCGCACGCGACTGGCTGCCGCTGGCGCGCCGGTTGCTGACCATCCGTACCGATTGCGATCTGGATGGCCACGTGCCAGGCCTGCCGTCGCTGGATGCGCTGCGCAGGCGCGACCCCGACACGGCGGCGCTGCGTGATTTTTACCAACGCTACGGCTTTCGCAGCTTGGCCCGCGCGTTGGAGGGTGAGGCCGACCCCGCGCCCGCGCCCGCGCCGGGTACCCAGGCCACGCTGTTTGCCGCCCCCCCCGTGCCCGAGCGACGCTACGAGGTGGTGCGCGACTGGGCGACGCTGGATGCGTGGCTCGCGCGCCTGCGCCAAGCCCCGTTGGTGGCGCTGGATACCGAAACCACGTCGCTCGACGCGTTGGCCGCGCGGCTGGTGGGGATTTCCTTCAGCGTGGCGCCGGGCGAAGCAGCTTACGTACCGCTGGCGCATGAAGGCCCCCACGCGTCCGACCAACTGCCGCTGCCGGCCGTGTTGGAGCGCCTGGCCCCGTGGCTGCAGGACGCCGCTGCGCCCAAGTGTGGCCAGCATGTCAAATACGACCAGCACGTGTTTGCCAACCACGGCATCGACGTGTGCGGCTACGTGCACGACACGCTGCTGCAGAGCTACGTGCTGGAAGTGCACAAGCCGCACAACCTGGACAGTCTGGCCGAGCGGCACCTCGGTCGGCGCGGCCTGAGTTATGAGGACGTTTGCGGCAAAGGGGCAGCGCAGATCCCGTTTGCGCAGGTGCCCATCGAGCGCGCGGCCGCGTACGCGTGCGAGGACGCCGAGATGTGCCTGGCCGTGCACCACGTGCTGTGGCCGCGCCTGCAGGCCGAACCCGCGCTGCAGCGCATTTACGAGCTGGAGCTGGCCGTCAGCGACGTGTTGCGGCGCATGGAGCGCCACGGTGTGCTGATCGACGCCGACGCGCTGCGTCGCCAAAGCGCCGAGCTGGCGCAGCGGCTGGCCGAGCTGGAGGTCGAGGCGCACGCGCTGGCCGGTGGCCCCTTCAACCTGGGGTCGCCGAAGCAGATCGGCGAGGTGCTGTTCGAGCGGCTGGGGCTGCCAGTGATCAAGAAAACCGCCACCGGCGCGCCCAGCACCGATGAGGAAGTGTTGGAAAAACTCGCCGAGGACTACCCGCTGCCCGCGCGCATCTTGGCCCACCGCAGCCTGGCCAAACTCAAGAGCACCTACACCGACAAGCTTCCGACGATGGTCAACCCTGCCACGGGGCGCGTCCACACGCACTACGCGCAGGCGGTGGCCGTCACCGGACGGCTGGCCAGCAACGAGCCCAACCTGCAAAACATCCCCATCCGCACGCCCGAGGGGCGGCGCATCCGGGAAGCGTTCATCGCCCCGCCCGGCTGGTACATCGCCAGCGCCGACTACTCACAGATCGAACTGCGCATCATGGCGCACCTGAGTGAGGACGCTGCGCTGCTGCGCGCCTTTGCCGAGGGGCAGGACGTGCACCGCGCCACGGCGGCCGAGGTGTTCGGCCAGCCGCCCGAGCAGGTCACGCCCGAGCAGCGCCGCTATGCCAAAACCATCAACTTCGGCCTCATTTACGGCATGAGTGCCTACGGGCTGGCCAAGGCGCTGGGTATCGACGCCAACGCAGCCAAAACCTACATCGAGCGCTATTTCGAGCGCTTTGCGGGGGTGCGCGCCTACATGGAGCGCACGCGCGAGCAGGCACGCGCGCGCGGCTATGTGGAAACCGTCTTCGGCCGACGTCTGTATCTGCCCGAAATCCGCTCGCCCAACGGTCCGCGCCGCGCGGCCGCCGAGCGTGCCGCCATCAACGCACCCATGCAGGGCACGGCGGCGGACCTCATCAAGATGAGCATGGTGGCGGTGCAGCGTGCATTGGACGGTGCGGGCCTGCGCACGCGCATGATCCTGCAGGTGCACGACGAACTGGTATTCGAGGCGCCGCCCGAGGAGCTGGACTGGGTGCGCACCGAGGTGCCGCGCTTGATGGCTGGCGTGGCCACGCTGCGCGTGCCGCTGGTGGCCGAGGTGGGCGTAGGCGCCAATTGGGAGCAGGCGCACTGATGACGGCGCTTTGCTGGTGGGGTGCCACCCCTGCGTGGGCTGCCATCAGCGGATGGTGGTGGCCAGCCCGCTGGCCAGCGCCTGCGCCGGGTCTGTGGTGACCGCGCTGCGGCAGTCTGCTGCTTGCAGGTTTTGGTAGGCGGTCAATGCCGCTTGCGGTGGCAGCATCGCGCGCAGGTAGCGCATCAGGGTCACCTGCTGGGCGCGGCTGAGCTCGGCTTCGCACTGCCGGTGGCCGAAATCGGCGTCCGGCGGGATCAGCGTCCATACCAGTCGCGCCGGCTGCGGCTCTGCGGGCAACCAGCGCTCGATGCCCGCTGCAAACACCAGTGCGCACGGGGTACGACAGGTCCCGCCGGGCGCGACCTGGGTGGTGTAGCCGCGGTTGCGGATCATCGCCCCCAGTGTGATGGCATCACCCACGATCCCGTCCTCCGCACGCAACAGTAGCACCTTGCGCGCGCAGTCCAATCGCTCGACGGACCGCAGAGGGGCCTCGATGCGCCGCACGGTGGAGGCATCGATCGCGCCGCGCAACTCTAGCACACAGCTCTGCGCCTGTTGGCGCAGCAGGAAGTGCTCGTCGGTGGCAGGGGGTAATGCTGCCATGGCACCTTCGGGCGCTTTGGCGGGCGGTGTGACAGCCCCGCAACCCGAGAGAATGGCAGGCAGGAGCAGTGCGGCCGCGATCGCCGTCGCCGAGTGTGGACCACGGCGGGAGAGCACGCTGATACGCCACCCTTGGGTGAGCCGCCCGGGCATGCGTCAACCACCCAACCGGAAACGCCCGACCAGTTGCGTGAGGTGCTGCGCTTGCTCACGCAACGCGGCGGCTGCTGCGGACGCCTCCTCGACCAGGGCGGCGTTTTGTTGCGTCACCCCATCCATCATCGCCACGGCTTGGTTGATCTGCCCCAGGCCGTCGGCCTGTTCGGCGCTGGAGGTGGCGATCTGGCGCATCAGCTCCGTCACGCGCTCGATGCTGTGCACGATCTCGGCCATCGTGGCGCCAGCCGCGTCGACCTGCTCTTTGCCCGCGCTGACGGTGGTCACCGAGTCGTCGATCAGCGTCTTGATCTCGCGCGCGGCTTCGGCGCTGCGCTGCGCGAGGTTGCGCACCTCGCTGGCCACGACAGCAAAGCCGCGTCCCGCTTCGCCCGCGCGCGCCGCTTCCACCGCCGCGTTGAGCGCCAGGATATTGGTCTGGAACGCGATGCCATCGATGACACCGATGATGTTGGCAATGCGCTGCGACGAGGCGTTGATCCCGTTCATCGTCTCGACGACCTGCCGCACCACGGCACCGCCGCGCTCGGCCACGGCCGTGGCCTTCTCCGCCATCTCGTCGGCTTGGCGCGCGTTGGCGGCGTTTTGGTGCACGGTGCTGTTGAGCTCCTCCGTGGCCGAGGCGGTCTGCTCCAGGGAACTCGCCTGCTGCTCGGTGCGTTGCGACAAGTCGAGCGTGCCACTGGCGACCTGAGCGGCGGCACTGGCGATGCTGTCGGCGGCGCTGGCAACGTTGCCGATGAGCTCGCGCAGGTTGCGCCGCATCTGCTCCATCTGTTGCAGGAGATGGGTGATTTCGTCGGCGCCCGAAGCCGTGACGGGCCGCGACAGATCGCCGCTGGCGATCGCGCTGGCGGTTTCGTCGGCCACGCGGAAACCTTCGGACATGCGCCGCTGCGTGGCGATCATCAGCACCGTCATCGGGAGTGCCCCCAGCAGCAACACCGCCACCACCAGGGCCAGGTTGAGCTGGTAGCGCCGCTCGGCAGCCTGGGCCTCGGCGTCGGCGCGCTGCAACTGCAACTCGCGCAACGCTTGCATGGCTTTTTCGAAGGCGGCACCCTCGGTGCGGCCCGCGACGAGGAAGGCCTGCATCACGTCGGTGGCGAAGTTTTCGTCCCGCAATGCCTGCAGGGCTTGGTCACGTTTGACTTGCCAGCCCTTGCGCGCCGCCTGCACCTGGTCGAACAAGCGCCGCTCTTCTTCGTCCATCATCGGGGTTAGCGCTTCGATGGCCTTGAGCGCTGCATTGTTCGACTCGCGCTGGTTGGCGATGACGTCCAAGTGCATCGACGTGGGATGGTCGTGCAGCGCGCGCGTCGGGCTGTCCGGCGCGTGCTGGAACGCCAGCAGCACGTGCAGGCGGTTGTCGTAATAATTGCGCAACAGCACGGCCAACGATTCACTGATCGCCATGCGGTGGCTGTGGATGCTGCGCAAGCTTTCTTTGGCCGAGTACAGTCCCCACAGGCCGGAGGCCACGACAAGCCCCAATACGGCGAGATAACCCACGATGACGGCAAAGACCCGTTGGGTAAGGCGGATGCGGTTGAGCATGACAATGGGGGTGTGATAGAGCAGGAAGGGAATGTCCAGAAAGCAGCCCGGGGCGCCGAAACCCGCAAAGCGAGTAAGGTCGGCACAGACAGCACGAGCCAGCCATGGTCCGGTTGTACCATAGCTCGCATACCAGATTGTTCCGGATTCACCCTCAGATGCCGGTTGGGGGGGCACGGCACATCGACCCCACACACCAAGGAGGTGCCATGTCACTGAACGAGCGTGATGTTCATGCCTTGCTCGACGTCACTCACGCCGGGGCGGGTCCACGCCGGCGGGGTCTATTGCGCGGAGCGCTGGGTTTGGGATATGCCGCTGCTGCCGGGCCCTTGGTGGCGCAGACGGCCATCAAGACGCCCGCCGACGGGCTGGTGGCGGGCGACGTGCAGATTCCCGTCGGGGCTGAAACCATTCCGGCCTATCGTGCCGCACCGGCTGGGCGCGTCGGCTTGCCGGTGGTGTTGGTGCTGTCCGAAATCTTCGGGGTGCATGAATACATCGCCGACACGGCGCGACGGTTTGCCCGTGCGGGCTATCTGGCGTTGGCGCCGGAGTTGTTCGTGCGTCAGGGCGACCCGTCCAGCTACGGCGAGATGGCGCGCCTGCTGGCCGAAGTGGTGGCCAAGGTCCCGGACGAACAGGTGGCGCGCGACCTGGACGCCTGCCTGGATTGGGCCGTCGCTCACGGCGGCGACGGCCAACGCGCCGCCGTTACCGGCTTTTGTTGGGGTGGCCGCCAGACCTGGCTGTACGCGGCGCACAGCCCACGGCTAAAGGCCGCCGTGGCCTGGTACGGCCGGCTGGAAGGAGAGCGCACCGCGTTGCAGCCGCGCCATCCGATCGACGTGGTGAATCAGCTCAAGGCGCCGGTGCTGGGCTTGTACGGCGGGGCGGATACAGGCATACCGCTGGCATCGGTGGAGCGCATGCAAGCGGCACTGGCGCAGGGCAACGCAGCGGCGCGCGCCTCGCGCTTCGTGGTCTACCCCGATGCGCCCCACGCCTTCCATGCCGACTACCGCCCCACCTACCGCGCCGAGCCAGCCGCCGATGCTTGGCGGCGCTGCCTGGCTTGGTTTGCCCAGCATGGGGCGGTATGAAGCTCGACATGGCCGTTTGACGAGACGCCCCCCCGCCCGCGCCTCACGGCACGTGGCGCGCACAGGGCAGGCAGGGCTCGGCGCGCGACCATTCGCTCCAGCCCCCGGCATACAGCGGGGCCAGCCCAAAGCCGGCGATGTACAGGGCCAGCAGGTTGGGAATGGCGCTGACGCCGCTACCGCAGTGGTGAACGACGGTGGCAGGGTCGTGGCCTGCCAGCAGGGTGCCCCACTCGCGGCGCAAGGTGGCGGCGTCCTTGAAGCGCCCGTCCGGCCCAAAGTTGTCGGTAAAAGGCCGGTTGAGCGCGCCCGGAATGTGGCCCGCCACCGGGTCGAGCGCTTCGGTCTCGCCGCGAAAGCGGGCCGCCGCGCGCGCGTCCACCAGCGTCTGCGTGGGGCGGCCCAGGTCGCGCACCACCTCCGCCAGGGTGCGCAGCGTCACGCCCGTCTCACCCAGCGTGGCGTCGCCCACCGAAGGAGCAAGCGGCTCGTCGCCCTGGGCGACTGGGCCCCCGGCGGCCACCCACGCGCGCCAGCCACCGTCGAGCACCGCCACGGGCGCATGCCCGCACCAGCGCAGCAGCCACCACAAGCGTCCACATACCATGCCCCCTTGGCGGTCGTAAACCACGACGGGTTCACCCTGCCGCACACCCCAGGCGCGCAGGCGCTCGATCATGGCCTCGCGGGTCGGCAGTGGATGGCGCCCGCCGTTGACGGCCGTCTCGCCCGGGCGCGCGCTCAGGTCGTGGTCCAGATGTGCGTAGCGGGCACCGGGAATGTGGCCGCTGCGGTACTGTGCGCGGCCCGCGTGCGGGTCGGTGAGCTCGAAGCTGCAGTCGACGATGCATACCGGACGGCCGCTGGCCATCCATGCGCGCGCAGAGGCGACGTCGATCAAGGGGGAGGGAAAGTCCGCGTTCATGCATGTTCCTCTGCCGGCAGGCGCGGTGCAGCGCGGGCACGCAGCACGGTTGCCGCAATACCGCTGCCCACGATGAGTGCCATGCCGACCCAGCCGATGAGCGGCAGCCGATCGCCAAAAAACAGCCAGCCGTACAGCGCCGCAAACGCGATGCCACTGTACTGCAGGTTGGCCACCAGCAGCGTGGCACCACTGGCGTAAGCGCGCGTCATGCACAGCTGGCCCAGCACGGCCAGCAGGCCAATGGGAATGAGCCACAGGGCCTGCACGGTATCGAGGGGGCTAAAGCCCACGACCAGCGTGCCAGCCAACCCGACCGCGGTCGCGCCCAAGGAGAAATAAAAGACGGTGCGGCTTTCGGGCTCGCCCACGCGGGCGAGCGCCGCCACCTGCAGATAGGCCAGCGCTGCCGACAGGCCCGACAGCAAACCCGCCAGACCACCCAGGGCGGCCGCATCGTCGAACGTGGGGCGCAGCACCAGTGCCACACCGGCAAAACCGATCAACACGGTCAAAAACAGCGGCGTCTGCCCGCGCAACGCGCGCCGTCGGCGCTGCAGCAACAGGGCGCCTCCCAGCAAGAAGGTGGCCACCCACACGCTGCTCATGTAGTTGAGCGTCATGGCGGTGGCGAGCGGCAGCGCGGCGATCGCGTAGAACCACGTCAGCAGTGAGATCGTGCCCACGACGCTGCGCCACAGGTGCATCACCGGCACGCGCGTGGCGAGCGACACGCCGCGTGCCCGGGTCAGCGCAAGCAGAAACAGCACGCCGATGAGGCCGCGGTAGCCAACGATCTCGAAGCTGTGAAAGTGACTCGCCGCGAGCTTGATGCACACCCCCATCGACGCGAACAGCAACGCGCCCACCACCATCCATCCCGCCTCGCGGGGCGAGGCGCGGTGGGGGGAGTTGCTGCGATCAGCCGTCGATGTCACCGTGCGCGGGCAGCCCCATGCGGGCGCGGTACCACTCGTGGAAGTGCTGCATGCCGTCTTCCATTGGGCTTTGGTAGGGGCCGACCTCGCTCGTGCCGCGCTGCAGCAGGGCTTTGCGGCCCGCATCCATGCGCTCGGCGATTTCGTCGTCCTCGATAGCCGTCTCCATGTAGGCGGCGCGCTGCGCCTCCATGAATTCCGGTTCGAAGGCGGCGATTTCCTCGGGGTAGTAGAACTCGACGAGGTTGAGCGTCTTGTCCACCGCGATCGGGTGCAGCGTGGAGACGGTCAGCACGTGCGGGTACCACTCCACCATGATGTGCGGGTAGTACGTCAGCCACACCGCGCCGTGCTCGGGCAGCTTGCCTTCGCGGTGGCGCATCAGCACCTCGTGCCAGCGCTGGTACACGGGGCTGCCGGCCTTGGCCGCCAGGTTTTGCACGCCTACGGTCTGCACCGAATATTCGGGGGCGAATTGCCAGCGCAGGTCGTCGCAGGTGACGAAGTTGCCCAGGCCGGGGTGGAAGGGCACGACGTGGTAGTCCTCCAGATAGACCTCGATGAAGGTCTTCCAGTTGTAGTGGCACTCGTGCAGCTCGACGTGGCCCAGCACCATGCCGTCGAAATTGAATACGTCGCGCACCGCCATGCCGGCAAGGTCGGCGGCGATGTCGCGCCCGTTGTCCTCGAACAGCAAGCCGTTCCACTCGCGCAGTGGCCAGCGTTGCAGGTTCAGGCACGGGTCTTGGGCGAAGTGGGGGGCACCCACCAGCGTGCCCAGCTCGACCATGCCGCGCTGGCCGCCGCTGTACGTCCAGCGGTGCAGGGGGCACACGATGTGCCCGCCTGCGTGCGCTTTGCCGTCGCTATGCAGGTTACCGCGGCCCTTGAGCATCACCGCCTGGCGATGGCGGCAGACGTTGCTGACCAGTTCCACCCCGCGTTCGGTGCGCACGAGTGCGCGGCCTTCGCCCTCCTGCGGCAGGGCGTAGTAGTCGCCGACGTTGGGCACCGCGTTGGCGTGCCCCACGTAGCGCGGACCGGACTGAAAGATCGTCTCCAGCTCGCGCTTGAACAGCGCCTCATCGAAATAGACGGACACCGGCAGTTGGCTCTTGGCCTGCTGCAATGGAAGACTCAAATCAGACATGATGATCCTGACCTCAGACTCCCCCGACGACGGGGCGGACAAGCGCGGATGAAACGTGGGTACGGTTCGGCGCGGGTGGGTGGAACGACACCTCCTTGAGGGGTGAAAGGACTGTCCCCCGCCAGCCTGGATATCACCAGACCGCGGGGGACGCCGAATTGTACCCCCCACGCGCGGCGTCTGGCAACTGACTACAATGACCGGTTCACCGTTCGATCGCGCCCCGATATGTCACGCGCTCCCACTTCCCCAGCCGACGCCCAAGATCAGCCACTGCCGCCCACCTACGAGGCAGCGGTGCAAGAACTGGAGGCGCTGCTGGCACGGCTGGAGTCGGGCCAGATGCCGCTGGACGATTTGTTGGGCGCGTACCAGCGGGCCACGGCGCTGCTCACGTTTTGCCGCAGTCGGCTCGATGCGGTGGAGCAGCAAATCCAAATCGTGGACGGCAGCCAGACCCGGCCCTGGGAGCCTGGTACATGAGCGTGGCCCTGTCCCAAGCGGTGCGGTGCGAGCCGGGGCGCGCAGCCAGCGACATGGCCGACTGGATGGCCCGGCGGTTGGCGCAGATGGAGTCGTTTCTGGATGACCGGCTGCCTGTCGATGCCCCGGCCGGGTTGGGCGACGCGATGCGCTATGCCGTGCTGGACGGAGGCAAGCGGCTGCGTCCATTGCTCGTTTTGGCGGCGTGGGAAGCGGTCGCGGGCGTGGTCGAGCCGCCGCGCGACGCGCCCGTGTGGTGCGCCGCAGGCGCGGTGGAGCTGATCCACGCCTATTCGCTGGTGCATGATGACCTGCCGTGCATGGACGACGATGTGCTGCGGCGCGGTAAACCGACGGTGCACGTGCGCTATGGTGAAGCGCAGGCGCTGCTCGCGGGCGATGCGCTGCAGGCGCTGGCGTTCGAGTGGCTGGTGGCGCCGGCGTGGGCCGAGCGTGATCCGGCGCTAGCGGTGGCGCTCGCGCGCGAGCTGGCCCGCGCCTCGGGCTGGCAGGGCATGGCCGGCGGACAGGCGTTGGATTTGGCAGGGGTCGGTCAGCGGCTCGACCAAGCAGCGCTGGAAGACATGCACCGGCGCAAGACGGGGGCGCTGCTGTTGGCCAGCGTGCGCATGGGGGCACTCGCCGCCCGCGCCGATGCGTCGGTGTTGGCCGCGCTCGACGCTTATGGGCGGGCGCTGGGGCTGGCGTTTCAGGTCATCGACGACGTGCTCGACGCCACCGCCGACACCGCCACGCTGGGCAAGACGGCGGGCAAGGACGCGGCGGCGGACAAGCCGACCTTCGTGTCGCTGCTGGGCATCGAGGCGGCCCGGGCCTATGCGCAGGCGTTGCTGGCGCAGGCCCTGCAGGCCTTGCACGACATGCCGGCACAGCCGACGCAACGCCTGGCGGCGCTGGCGCGGTGGGTGGTGCAGCGCCGGTATTGACGGCTTCGACAGGGGGATAGCCATGAACGGATTGCTCTCGTCCATCGACTCGCCGGCCGATCTGCGCCGGCTGGCGCGTCCCCAGTTGCGACCGCTGGCCGATGAGCTGCGCGAGTTTCTGGTGCAAAGCGTGGCGCGCACCGGCGGGCACTTCAGCTCCAACCTGGGGACGGTGGAGCTGACGGTCGCGCTGCACTATGTGTTCGACACGCCGCACGACCGGCTGGTGTGGGACGTCGGCCACCAGACCTATCCGCACAAGATTTTGACCGGCCGGCGCGAGCGCATGCACACCCTGCGCCAGCTCGGCGGCATCAGCGGTTTTCCGGTGCGCAGCGAAAGCGAGTACGACGCCTTCGGCACCGCGCATTCGTCCACCAGCATCTCCGCCGCGCTGGGCATGGCCCTGGCGGCCCAGGCGAAGGGCGAGCGCCGGCGTGCGGTGGCCGTGATCGGCGATGGCGCCATGACGGCGGGCATGGCCTTCGAGGCCCTGAACAACGCCGGCGTCACCCAGGCGCCGCTGCTGGTCATCCTGAACGACAACGACATGTCGATCAGCCCGCCGGTCGGGGCCCTCAACCGCTACCTGGCGCAGTTGATGAGCGGGCGCTTCTACGCCGCCGCCAAGCAGGTCGGCAAGCAGGTGCTCAGCGTCGCGCCGCCGCTGTTGGAGCTGGCGCGGCGCTTCGAAGAGCACGCCAAGGGCATGGTGGTGCCCGCCACCTTGTTCGAAAAATTTGGTTTCAACTACATCGGCCCCATCGACGGGCACGACCTCGACTCGCTGATTCCGACGCTGGAAAACATCCGTCGGCTGCTCGACGATGGGGCAGGCCCCCAGTTTTTGCATGTGGTCACGAAAAAGGGGCAGGGCTACAAACTGGCGGAGGCCGACCCCATCGCCTACCACGGCCCGGGTAAGTTCGATCCCGCGGTGGGGCTGGTGCCGCCCGCCCAGCCGCCCAAGCCGACGTTTTCCCAGGTCTTTGGCCGCTGGTTGTGCGACATGGCCGAGCGCGACAAGCGGCTGGTGGGCATCACACCGGCGATGCGCGAGGGCTCGGGCATGGTGGAGTTTCATCAACGGTTTCCCGACCGGTATTTCGACGTCGGCATCGCCGAGCAGCATGCGGTGACTTTCGCTGCGGGCTTGGCGTGTGAGGGACTCAAGCCGGTGGTGGCGATCTATTCCACCTTCTTGCAGCGCGCGTACGACCAAGCCATCCACGACGTGGCCTTGCAACATTTGCCGGTGGTGTTTGCGCTAGACCGCGCAGGTATCGTCGGCGCCGACGGACCGACGCACTGCGGCGCGTACGACATCGCTTACCTGCGCTGCATTCCGAATCTGGCCATCGCCTGCCCGTCGGACGAAGCGGAGTGCTACCGGTTGCTGACCACGGCGTATGAGCTGTCACAGCCGGTGGCGGTGCGCTATCCACGGGGGGCGGGCGTGGGCGCGGCGCTGCCCGCGCAGCCCGAGTCCTTGCCCTTCGGCCAAGGCGAGGTGCGCCGGCGTGGGCGCGGGGTGGCGATACTGGCGTTTGGCACCTTGCTGCACGCAGCGCTGCCAGCCGCCGACGCGCTCGATGCCACCGTGGCCAACATGCGCTGGGCCAAGCCGTTGGATCGCGAGCTGGTGCTGTCGCTGGCGCAAACGCACGACGCGCTGGTGACGCTGGAGGAGGGGGCCATCGCGGGTGGTGCGGGATCGGCGGTGCTGGAACTGCTGGCCGCCGAGGGCGTGTCGCGCCCCGTTTTGCAGCTGGGGCTGCCAGACCGTTTCATCGAGCACGGTGACCCCGCGCTGCTGCTGGCGCGGCTGGGGCTGGATGCAGAGGGCATCGAGCGCGCCGTGCGCGAGCGCTTCGGGATGCTGCTGCGACCTGCCCGGGCCACACTGGCCGTCGTGCCGCCGGCGGCGTGATCGCCTCGGGACGCGGGACTGGGTACCTTGTGACGGCGAGCGCTGCGCCTTTGAAACTTCTTCAAAGCACCGGGAGCCGCGCCGTTTCTCAGGGTTTACACTCCCGCTGGCCAGGCGTGGGCTGCACTACACTGCTCTGTGCCGTGCTTAGCGGTCGTCGACCGCAGCCGCAAACTGTCTCAAAACCGTAGGAGATTGGATTCATGGATCGTCGTTCCGTCATCAAACATGCCGGTATCGCCGGTGTTTTGGCCGCCGGTGCCGCCCCGGCCGTGCATGCGCAGCCCACAGTGC
>NZ_CALIND010000054.1:0-3028 GCF_938045175.1 uncultured Tepidimonas sp. | reverse complement strand
GAAATCGGCGATGAACCAGTTCGCGATACTATACGGCGACCGCTTCACCCTCGCACCACGCTGAACGACACGAGGACAGATTCAGAAACCGCCCCACACACAAAAAACAGGACATCCCCGTCCCAGACCTTGACCGCGCTCTTGTTGCCGCCCTTGCCGCCGATGCGGATGCCTTGCGGGTTGTAGCCGCCGTGGCCGAAGGGGCTGGTGCCGCCGGTGCCGATCCACTTGTTGCCGCCTTCGTGGCGTTCCTTTTGTTCCTCCAGCCGCTTGCGCAGCTCCTGCATCAGTTCGTCCCACTCCAGCCGCGGGGCGTTGGCCTTTTGCTCGTCGGACAACAGGCGCTGCAGCGTCTGGCGCAGCCAGTCGGCGGGGATTTCCTGCGTGAAGTCCGCGATCTGCTCCACGCCGCGAAAGTACGCCGCAAAGGCGCGATCGAACTTGTCGTAGTGCCGCTCGTCCTTGACCAACGTGGTGCGCGCCAGGTAGTAAAAATCGTCGATCGAGCACGCCTGCGGGTTGCGCGGGCCGACCACACCCGCCTGCAGCGCCTCCAGCAGCGTCAGGTACTCCTTGACCGACACGGGCAACCGCGCCGCGCGCAAGGTGTAGAAAAAGTCGATCAGCATCGGGCGGTCAACGGTTGCGCTGGTTCATGAAGACGAGCTTTTCGAACAGCACCAAGTCCTGCTCGTTCTTGAGCAGCGCCCCCACCAGCGGTGGCACGGTCAGTTTGCCGTCGGCGGACTGCAGGCTGCTCGGGGCGATGTCTTCGGCCGCCAGCAGCCGCAGCCAGTCCAGCAGCTCCGAGGTGGAGGGCTTTTTCTTCAGGCCCGGCAGTTGTCGGATGTCGAAGAACGTGCGCATGGCGGCGCTGACCAGCTCGTCCTTCAGGCCAGGGAAGTGCACGTCCACGATCTGCTTCATCGTGGCCGGCTCGGGGAAGCGGATGTAGTGGAAGAAGCAGCGGCGCAGAAAGGCGTCGGGCAGGTCTTTCTCGTTGTTCGACGTGATGAAGACCAGCGGCCGGTGCCGGGCGCGGATGAGCTCGCGCGTCTCGTAGCAGTAAAACTCCATGCGGTCGAGTTCGCGCAACAGGTCGTTGGGAAATTCGATGTCGGCCTTGTCGATTTCGTCGATCAGCAGCGCCACGGGCCGATCGGCTTCGAACGCCTGCCACAGCACGCCCTTGACGATGTAGTGGCGGATGTCCTTGACCCGGTCGTCGCCGAGCTGGCTGTCGCGCAGGCGGCTGACCGCGTCGTACTCGTATAGCCCCTGCTGGGCCTTGGTGGTGGACTTGATGTGCCACTGCAGCAGTGGCATGTCGAGCGCGCGCGCCACCTCCTCGGCGAGCATGGTCTTGCCCGTGCCGGGCTCGCCTTTGAGCAGCAGAGGCCGCTGCAGGCGGATGGCTGCGTTGACCGCCAGCACCAGATCTGGCGTGGCGACGTAAGAAGGGGTACCCGTGAAAACCATGAGTTCGTCTGCCGTGGTGAAGTGGAACGAGTCTATATAATCGGTCGTTGATTTTTGTCAAACGTCCCTCTCATTGTGCTGGCAACATGAATCGAACGCTGACTCCATTGCTCAAAACCATTGTCGCGGGCGCGACCGTCGTCGCCGCTGCCGCTGTACAGGCCCAGACACCCGCGGGGGACGTCAAAGCCGGTGAGGCCAAAGCCGCGATGTGCATCGGCTGCCATGGCATCCCGGGTTACCAGAACAGCTTCCCCGAGATCCACAAAGTGCCCATGATCTCGGGTCAGTCGGGGCCGTACATTGCCGCAGCCCTGCAAGCCTACCGCAAGGGCGACCGCAAGCACCCCACCATGCGCGGTATCGCGGGTTCGCTGTCCGATCAGGATATCGCCGATCTGGCCGCATACTATGCGAGCCACCAGACCGCTGCGGCGCCCGAACAGCCCAAGGCGGCGTCTGCCGCCGTGGCGGCTTTGCTTGAGAAAGGCGCCTGTGTGTCCTGCCACGGTGCCAATTTCAGCAAACCGATCGACCCCAGCTACCCCAAGATCGCTGGCCAGCACGCCGACTACCTGTACGTGGCGCTCAAGTCGTACAAAGTCGAAGGAAACCCGTACATCGGTCGCAACAACGCGATCATGGGCGGCATCGTCCAGCAGTTCAGCAATGCCGAGCTCAAGCAAATGGCCAACTACCTGGCGTCCATCAAGGGCGAACTGACGGTCAAGCCGCAGCCGCGCTTCCGCTGACTGCATCGCTCGCCACGACAGCGACAGCCCCGCACGCCCGTGCGGGGCTGTCGTCGTTTGGGGCATTCCCATGCCGCCACGCCGGGCTGGGCTACGGGAAAACCCTAGTGCTGGGCTGGTATAATTTTCGGTTTCGCCCAGGCCGCCTCGGCGTGCCTGGTGGTGCAACACGATTGGATGGGGGATCGAGCCATGCAAGGGCTTCATCTGACGGCTGATCTGTACGACTGCCGGGGGGCCGACGGTCTGATGACCGATGCGGCGGTATTGGCCGAGTTGTGCCGACGCCACACGATCGGGGTGGGGCTGACCCTGGTCGATGAAAAATGGCACACGTTTCCGCCCTACGAGGGGCAGCCCGGCGGGGTGACGGGGATGTTGCTGCTGGCCGAGTCGCACCTGGCAGTGCATACCTGGCCCGAGCGGCGCGCCGTCACGCTGGACGTGTACGTCTGCAACTTCACCACAGACAACTCGGCCAAGGCCGAGGCGCTGTTGCGCGAGATCGTGGCCGCATTCGAGCCGCAGCGCAGCGAAATCCACCGCCTGCAGCGCGGCAGCGAGCAGCGCCCCCCGCTCGAGACGATTCTGGAGCCGCTCAACGACGCGGGTGATGCCGTCTACGGCTTCGTCAGCAGCGAGCGCGTGCTGGCGCGGCGCAGCCCGTACCAGACCATTGAGCTGCTGCGCACGCCGCGCTTCGGGTTGGCGATGCGCATCGACGGGCACTTCATGACGTCGGAGGGCGAGGAGTTTTATTACCACGAATGTCTGGTGCACCCGGCGGCGGTCGCACA
>NZ_CALIND010000053.1:0-13060 GCF_938045175.1 uncultured Tepidimonas sp. | reverse complement strand
CATATCGGCAGCTGGCGCGTCAAAGAAACCGACCGCATCGCGGCCATGGCCTGCGAGCTGCGCAAACTGGGCGCAACGGTCGACGAGGGACCCGACTGGCTGCGTGTGCACCCCCTGCCCCCCGATGGCCAGGGCTGGCGTGCAGTGGCGCTGCACACCTACGACGACCACCGCATGGCGATGTGCGGGTCGCTGGCGGCGTTCAACCCAGCACGGCTGCCGGTGCGCATTCTCGACCCGCAGTGCGTAGGCAAGACCTTTCCGGACTATTTCGAAACCCTGTGGTCGGTGGTGAAAACCGAGCCCGCGCACATCCCCGTGATCTGCATCGACGGGCCTACCGCCTCGGGCAAGGGCACGTTGGCCGCCGCCGTGGCGCAGCGGTTGGGCTACCACGTGCTCGACTCGGGCGCCTTGTACCGTTTGGTGGGCCTGGCCGCCGAGCGTGCAGGCATCCCGACCGACGATGCTGCCCTGGCCGATCCGGCGATCGTGCAGTCGCTGGCCACGCTGGCCGAGACGCTGCCCGTGCGGTTTGCCGACGGCCGCATCTGGTTGGCAGGAGATGATGTGACCGCTGACGTACGCACCGAGGCGATCGGCATGGCGGCGTCGCGCGTGTCGGCGCTGCCGGCGGTGCGCACGGCGCTGCTGGCGCTGCAGCGCGGCTTTCGTCGCCTGCCTGGCTTGGTGGCCGACGGGCGCGACATGGGCACGGTGGTCTTTCCCGATGCACCGCTGAAGATCTTTTTGACCGCCAGCGCCGCCACGCGCGCGCGCAGGCGCTACGAGCAGTTGATTTCGCGCGGCGAAGCTGCTAGCATTGACAGTCTTTTGGCTGATTTGGAGGCGCGCGATGCGCGCGACCAAACGCGCGCGAGTGCGCCCCTGAAGCCAGCCGAAGACGCGCTGCTGCTCGACAACTCGGACCAGTCGCTGGACGAGTCGGTGCAAACCGTGCTGTCGTGGTGGCAGAGCCGCCGGCCTTTTGCCGCCTGAGGACGTCCGCCTCGGGCGCTCGGGCTGGCCCCACGAGGGCCCCAACGGCGCCGCCGAACCCGTCTTCGCGCGCCCGCGGGATCATCCACCCACCACCCGGAATCCATTCGGGTGAACACCCAACCGCCGCCGGTTGCGGACGACCGCGGCACCCAGGAAACTTGCATGTCTGAATCGTTTGCCGCCCTGTTCGAAGAATCGCTCAAGCGCGCCGAAATGCGCCCCGGCGAGGTCATCACCGCCGAAGTCGTGCGCATCGACCACAACCATGTGGTCGTCAACGCCGGGCTGAAGTCGGAAGCCTACATCCCGCTGAGCGAATTCAAGAACGATCAGGGCGAACTCGAGGTCCAGGTCGGCGACTTCGTCGCCGTGGCCGTCGAGGCCGTCGAAAACGGCTATGGCGACACCATTCTGTCGCGCGACAAGGCCAAGCGCCTGGCCTCGTGGATGGCGCTGGAAAAAGCGCTGGAGTCGGGCGAGTTCGTCACCGGCACCACGACGACCAAGGTCAAGGGCGGCCTCAAGGTCATGGTCAACGGCATCAGCGCCTTCCTGCCCGGCTCGCTGGTCGACACGCGCCCGGTCAAGGACCTCACGCCCTACGAGGGCAAGACCATGGAGTTCAAGGTCATCAAGCTCGACCGTAAGCGCAACAACGTCGTGCTGTCGCGCCGCGCGGTGATCGAGGCCTCGATGGGAGAAGAACGCGCCAAACTGCTCGAGACCCTCAAGGAAGGGTCTATCGTCACCGGCGTGGTCAAGAACATCACCGAATACGGTGCCTTCGTCGATCTGGGCGGCATCGATGGCCTGTTGCACATCACCGACATGGCCTGGCGCCGTGTGCGCCACCCCAACGAGGTGGTGCAGGTCGGCCAAGAAGTCACCGCCAAGGTGCTCAAGTTCGACGCCGAGCGCCAGCGTGTCAGCCTCGGCCTCAAGCAAATGGGTGACGACCCCTGGCTGGGTGTGGCGCGCCGCTACCCGGCCGGCACACGCCTGTTCGGCAAGGTCACCAACATCGCCGACTACGGCGCGTTCGTCGAGCTCGAGCCCGGCATCGAGGGCCTGGTGCACGTCTCCGAGATGGACTGGACCAACAAGAACGTGGCCCCGAACAAGGTCGTCTCCATCGGCGACGAAGTCGAGGTCATGGTGCTCGACATCGACGAAGACAAGCGCCGCATCAGCCTGGGCATGAAGCAGTGCAAGCCCAACCCCTGGCAAGAATTTGCCGACACGCACAAGCGTGGCGACAAGGTCAAAGGGCCGATCAAGTCGATCACCGACTTCGGTGTCTTCGTCGGCCTGGAAAACGGCATCGACGGTCTGGTGCACCTGTCCGACCTGTCGTGGAACGAGCCGGGCGAAGTGGCCGTGCGCAACTACAAGAAGGGCCAGGAAGTCGAGGCGGTGGTGCTGGGCGTGGACGTCGAGCGCGAGCGTATCAGCCTCGGGATCAAGCAGCTCGACGCCGATCCGTTCACGACCTTCGTGTCGGTTCACGACAAGGGTGCCACCGTCACCGGTACCGTCAAGAGCGTCGATGCCAAGGGTGCGGAAATCGACCTGGGCAACGATGTGGTGGGCTACCTGCGCGCCTCCGAAATCTCGCGTGACCGCGTCGAAGATGCGCGCAACGTGCTCAAGGTCGGTGACGAAGTGACCGCCGTGATCGTCAACGTCGACCGCAAGAACCGCAACATCCAGCTCTCGATCAAGGCCAAGGACGCCGCCGACCAGCAAGAAGCGATGGCCAGCCTGAGCCAAGCCACGGGCAACGCTGGCACCACCAACCTGGGGGCGCTGCTGCGCGCCAAGCTCGACAGCCAAAACAACGGCTGACGCCGCCTCTCGCCCCCGGTTCGACCCGGGGCGAAGCCGAAGCCCGGACGGGAATCCCCGCCGGGCTTTTTTCATGGCGCCGCCGCTTCCGCACGGCCGACGGCTGCTCGTGTCACGCGCAGCTGGGCATAATGACGCCATGAACCGCAGCGACCTCTTCGAAGCGCTCGCCGAGCGCCACCCCCATCTGACCGCGACCGATGCCGAAGTCGCCGTCAAGACCCTGCTGGAAGCCATGGCCGAGAGCCTGATCGCGGGTCAGCGCATCGAAATCCGTGGGTTTGGCAGTTTCAGCGTCGCCGAGCGCGCCGCGCGCCAGGCGCGCAACCCCCGCACCGGGGAGCGTGTCGCCGTGCCGCCGAAACGCGTGCCCCACTTCAAACCCGGCAAGGCCTTACGCGAAGCAGTGGACCAAGCCGCCCGGAGTCGGGCATGAAGGTGCTGGGCTGGCTGCTCAAGGCGGCCGTGTTCCTGCTGATCTTTGCGCTGGCGCTCAACAACCAGGCACCGGTTCGTGTGCACGGCCTCTTTGGCGCCCAGTGGGAGGCGCCGCTCGTACTGGTGCTGCTGATGGCGCTGTTTGCCGGGGTGCTGCTGGGCATCGCGGTGATGGCACCGCTGTGGTGGCGTGCGCGGCAAGCGGCCCGGCGCACACCCGCGAGCACCGCCGCGCAGCCCGCCCCGCCTCAAGCCGCTGCCGACGAACCGCCCCATGGGATTTGATCTTTCTTTGTCCTGGCTGCTGTGGGCGCTGCCACTGGCGTTTGCACTGGGCTGGCTGGCCTCGCGCTGGGACGTGCGGCAATGGCGCCTGGAGGGGCGGCAGGCACCGCGCGCGTACTTTCGCGGGCTCAATCACCTGCTCAACGAGCAGCAGGACCAAGCCATCGACGCCTTCATCGAAGCCGTGCGGCACGACCCGGACGCGGCCGAGCTGCACTTCGCGCTGGGGGGATTGTTTCGCCGGCGGGGGGACTACGACCGCGCCGTGCGGGTGCATGAGCACTTGCTCGCCCGCGCCGATTTGCCAGCGGCCGAGCGCGAGCGGGCCCAGCACGCGCTGGCCTTCGATTTTCTGAAGGCGGGGCTGCTGGACCGGGCCGAAGCCGCGTTCACCGCCCTGCTGGGCACGCGCTACGACACCGACGCCCGGCTCGCGCTGCTGGGTATTTATGAACGCTCGCGCGACTGGGTGCGGGCGGCCGAGATGGCGCAGGCGCTCGACGGTGGTGAGCGGGGCAGTTTTCGGCTGCGCTGGGCACACCACCGCTGCGAGCAAGCCGCCGACCTGCAACGCCACGGGCACACGACCGAGGCGCTAGCCGTGTTGGAGTCCACCGTGGCGCAGGTGCCGACATCCGCCCATGCCTGGGCCTCCCTGGCGGATCTGCGCCAGTCCCTGGGCCATGTCGAGGGCGGGCTGGCCGCGCTGGAGGCGCTGGCCGATCACTGTCCCACCCACGTGCCACTGGTCGCGCACAGCCTGGCCCAATGGGCACAGCGCATCGGCGCGCCACAGCGTGCCCGTGACCGGCTGCAGGCGTGGGCGGCCGACCACCCCGCGTCGCTGGATGTGACACAGGCACTGGCCACGCTCGACGACGACCCAGCGCTGGCGCGGCAGCGCTACATCGATCATTTGCGTCAGGAGCCGTCGTTGGTGGCGGCCACCCTGTGGCTGGCCGGTGCCCCCCTGGGCACGAGTGACGAGGAGCGGCTGGTGCGGCGGGCGCTCGAGCGCGCGTGCGAGCCCCTCAAGCGCTATCGGTGTGCCGCCTGCGGCTTCGAGTCGCGCCAGTATTTTTGGCACTGCCCCGGCTGCCAAGGCTGGGACACCTATCCCCCACGCCGCATCGAGGAGCTGTGAGCGCCGCCGCGCGGCGCACGGCAAGGCATGCGCGACGTTCGCCGGCCCTCATCCCGCCACCACGGCGCCGAGCGCCGCCTCGTCCACGATGCGATAGAGCCGCCCGACGCGATCCAGCGGCTCGATCACGCCGGCGCGCACCAACGCACTGATCTCGCGGCTGACGGTCTCGAGTTTGAGATCCATCATGGCACCCATGTCCTCGCGCGAGAATAGCGTCACGACCGAGGGATCGGTCGCATGACGCATCTTCAGGATGAAGTTGGCCACACGCTGGCGCGCGGTGCCAAAATTGAGGGCCGCCAGCCAATCGTCGGCCTCCTTGAGCGCTTGCTGCCATTTTTGCAGCAGCCGCCAGTGCAGGCGTGGCGAGTTTTGTGCCAGCCGGTGGATGACGTCAGTCGGAATGCGGCACAGCGACGCCTCGGTCAGCGCCACCGCCTCGCTGTCGTAGCGGCTGGTGGCCAGCGCCTCCAGCCCTACCACGTCGCCGGGGCGCAGCACGCGCAGCACGCGCTGGCGCCCGTCCGGTGTGCTGCGCACCAACTTGATCAGCCCCGAGCGCAGGGTGAAGACGCCGAAGGCGGCGTCCCCCTCCTGATACAGCGACTGCCCCGCCGAGAAGACCAAGTCATCGATGGGGGCGTGAATCAGGTTGAAATCCTGTTCGTTCAGATCCGCGAACAGCACCATGTCGCGGATCCCGCACGATTTGCAGTCGGCCGTGCCACGCCAAGCGGATTCGGTCTTGATCGGGATCATCCCGCGATTGTCACCGAAACCGCGCGAGCTTGCCAAAAGCGATTCACGACACCCGCGGCGCGAGCTCGCCTTTCTCGTAGCGGCGGCGCATCTCGTCGAGGCTGTAGATCTTGCCAATGCGGCTGGCCATGCCCGCGCTGCCGAACGCCTCATAGCGCGCCTTACAGATCGCACTCATGGCCTTGGTGGCTTCCTTGAGGAATTTGCGCGGGTCGAAGTTCTTGCGGTCCTCGGCCAGGTGCTTGCGGATGGCGCCCGTGGCCGCCATGCGCAGGTCGGTGTCGATGTTGACCTTGCGCACGCCGTGCTTGATGCCCTCGACGATCTCTTCCACCGGCACCCCGTAGGTCTGCCCCATATCGCCGCCGTAGCTGTTGATGATGGCGAGCCAGTCCTCGGGCACGCTGGAGCTGCCGTGCATGACCAGATGGACGTTGGGGATGCGGGCATGGATTTCCTTGACGCGGTCGATGCGCAGCACCTTGCCCGTGGGCTTTTGGGTGAATTTGTAGGCGCCGTGGCTGGTGCCAATCGCAATCGCCAGCGCATCCACCTGCGTCTTGGCCACGAAATCGGCCGCCTCGTTGGGATCGGTCAGCAGCATCGAGTGGTCGAGCTCGCCCTCGGCACCGTGGCCGTCCTCTTCGCCGGCCTTGCCGGTCTCCAGGCTGCCCAGACAGCCTAGCTCACCCTCGACCGACACGCCGCAGGCATGGGCGATGTCGGCGACCTGTCGGGTCACGCGAACGTTGTACTCATAGTCGGCCGGCGTCTTGCCATCTTCCAACAAGCTGCCGTCCATCATCACGGAGCTAAAGCCCGACTGAATGGAGCGCATGCACACGCCGGGCGACGCGCCATGGTCCTGGTGCATGCAGACGGGAATATGGGGATACATCTCGATTGCCGCCGCCACCAGATGGCGCAGGAACGGCTCGCCCGCGTAAGAGCGCGCACCCGCCGAGCCTTGCAGGATGACGGGGCTGTTCACCGCGTCGGCCGCCTGCATGATGGCGTGGATTTGCTCCATGTTGTTGACGTTGAAGGCCGGCAAGCCGTAGCCATGTTCGGCCGCGTGGTCCAGCAGCTGTCGCAGGGTGATCAGTGCCATGATGGAGTCTCCTCAGGGTAAAACAGGACGAAAAAAGCGGGGTTGGGGCTGCGGTGACGCGTCAGCCCTTCGCACGCCGCGCCAGAATCTCGAACGCCGGCAGCGTCTTGCCTTCGAGCACCTCGAGGAAGGCGCCGCCGCCAGTGGAGATGTAGCCAATGTCGGCCTCGATGCCGTATTTGGCGATCGCCGCCAGCGTGTCGCCACCGCCGGCGATAGAAAACGCACTCGAGCGCGCAATCGCCTGTGCCAGCGCGCGGGTGCCGTGCTCGAAGGCGTCGAACTCGAACACCCCCACGGGCCCGTTCCAGACGATGGTGCCTGCCTGCTCCAGCAGCGCAGCCAGCGCCTGCGCGGTCTGCGGACCAATGTCCAGAATCATGTCGTCGGCGCCGACGTCGGTCGCCGCCTTGACGGTGGCCGGCGCGTCGGGCTTGAACTCGGGGGCCACCACCACGTCCGTCGGGATGGGCACTTGGGCGCCGCGCGCGGCCATCGCGTCCATGACCGCACGCGCCTCGCCCACCAGGTCGGGCTCGGCCAGGCTTTTGCCGATGGGCAGCCCCGCGGCCAGCATGAACGTGTTGGCGATGCCGCCGCCCACGATCAGGCGATCGACCTTTTGCGCGAGCGACTGCAAAATGGTGAGCTTGGTCGACACCTTGGAGCCCGCCACGATGGCCACCAGCGGCCGCGCCGGTTGCTCGAGTGCGCGCGTGAGCGCATCAATCTCGGCTGCCAGCAGCGGGCCGGCGCAAGCCACGGGGGCGTATTCGGCCACCCCGTAGGTGCTGGCCTCGGCGCGGTGGGCGGTGCCAAACGCATCGTGCACGAAGATGTCGCACAGCGCAGCCATCTTGCGCGCGAGCGCCGGGTCGTTTTTCTTCTCGCCTTTGTTGAGGCGGCAGTTCTCCAGCAGCACCACCTGGCCGGGCGCGACACTGAAGCCGCCATCGGCCCAGCGCTGGATCAACGGCACCGGCAGGCCCAGGAGCTCGCTCAGGCGCTCGGCCACCGGGGCGAGCGTGTCTTCGGGCTTCGGCGCGCCTTCGGTCGGGCGCCCCAGATGCGACGTCACCATCACCGCCGCACCAGCGTCGAGCGCCATGCGGATGGCCGGAATCGAGGCGCGGATACGGGTGTCCTCGGTGATGCGCGCGCGCCCGTCTTCGAAGGCGAGCGGCACGTTCAGGTCAGCGCGGATGAAGACGCGTTTGCCCTGGGCTTGACCCTGGGCGCACAGATCGGCAAAGCGGATGAAGTCCATGGTCGGTCAGGCGGTGGGGTGGCGGCGACGGGGCACCGCCACCGGGATCTTCGAAATCACGTCGGCTTACAGCGAGCGGCCCACCACGCGTGCCATCTCCAGGCACTTGTTGGAATAGCCCCACTCGTTGTCGTACCAGGAAACCAGCTTGACGAACGTCGGGTCGAGCTGGATGCCGGCTTCGGCATCGAACACGCTGGTGCAGACCTCACCGCGGAAGTCGGTGGCCACCACCTTGTCCTCGGTATAGCCCAGCACGCCGGCCAAACCGCCCTCAGCCACGGGTTTGGCGGCCATGGCACGCATGGCGGCGCAGATCTCATCGTAGCTGGCCGGGCGCTCGAGCTCACAGGTCAGATCCACCACCGACACGTCGCTGGTCGGCACGCGGAACGCCATACCGGTGAGCTTTTTGTTCAGGCTGGGGATGACCTTGCCCACGGCTTTGGCGGCGCCGGTGCTGCTGGGGATGATGTTTTCCAGGATGCCGCGGCCACCGCGCCAGTCCTTGTTGCTGGGCCCGTCGACGGTTTTTTGCGTGGCGGTGGCGGCGTGCACGGTGGTCATCAAGCCGCGCTTGATACCCCACTGGTCGTGCACCACCTTGGCCAGCGGCGCCAAACAGTTGGTGGTGCACGAGGCGTTGGAGATGATTTCCTGACCCTGGTAGGCCGTGTGGTTGACGCCGTAGACGAACATCGGTGTGTCGTCCTTGCTTGGCGCACTCATGATGACGCGCTTGGCGCCCGCCTGCAGGTGCTTGCGCGCCCCCGCGTCATCCAGAAAGATGCCGGTGGATTCGATGATGACGTCGGCACCGATGTCCCCCCAGCGCAGGTTGGCGGGATCGCGCTCGGCGGTCAGGCGGATGCGGCGGCCGTTGACGACCAGCTCGTTGCCCTCCACCGCCACCTGCCCCTGGAAGCGCCCATGCACGCTGTCGTACTTGAGCATGTAGGCCAGATAGTCGGGCTCGAGCAAGTCGTTGATGCCGACGATCTCGATGTCGTCGAAGTGGCGCACCGCAGCACGAAACACCATGCGGCCAATGCGGCCAAAACCGTTGATACCAACGCGCAGGGTCATGGAAAGGTTCTCCTTGTTTTGCAAAAGTTGACGATCTCGTCCGTCAGATCACCGCCGCGCCCATGGGGTCAGGCGGCAGGGGCCATCTGGGTCAATGCCTGGGGAAACAGCGCCGAAAAGTCGGCGATCACGCGATCCGGGGCGCACGCCTCGATGGGCTGCCCCATGTTATAGCCGTAGGGCACGCACCACACGGCGATGCCGGCGTTGCGGGCCGTGGCCACGTCGATGCTGGAGTCGCCCACCAACAGCGCGCGCTGCCGCTGCACCCCGTAGCGTAACAGGCTGTCGGCCACGGCCAGCGGATTGGGCTTCTTCACCGGCAGCGTGTCGCCACTGATGACGCGGTCGAACAGCGCCTGCATCTGGTGCGCCTGCAGCACGCGCTGGGTGTAGCGGTCTTCTTTGTTGGTCACCACCACGCGGCGTACACCCGCGGCCTGCAGCGCCTGCAGGACATCGATGACACCGGGGTAGGGATGGCTGCGCGTGCCGCAACGCGCCTCGTAGTGGCGCTGGAAAATGGCCTCGGCCGCTGCGAAGTCGGGGTCCGCGCGCACGGCGTCGGCCGAGCTGCCGCGCCGCGACGCCAACGCCTGAACCAGTAGCTCGCGCGTACCGTGCCCGATCCAGCGCGTCACCTCATCCAACGTCGCCGCCGGCAGCCCCAGCTCGGCGAGGGTGTCGTTGACCGCATCGGCGATCTCGGGCGCGGTCTCCACCAGGGTGCCGTCCAAGTCGAACAAAATGAGGTCGAACGGGAGTGCCGCTGCGCCCGTCATGTCCGCCGCGTTCACACCAGCACCTCGCGCACGGCCTGCGCCACGGCTTCCGGGGTGATGCCGAAATAGCTGTACAGCGCCGGCGCCGGGGCAGATTCGCCAAACCGGTCGATACCCACCACGCGGCCGCGCCGCCCCACGTACTTGTACCAACCGTCCGGGTGCGCCGCCTCGACGGCCACGGCGGGCAAATCGGGAGGCAGCACGGCGTCTTGCCACACCCTATCTTGGCGGTCAAAAACGCTGGTGCTGGGCATGGACACCACGCGCGTGGGCACCCCCTCGGCCGCCAACGCCGCCTGCGCCTTGAGCGCGATCGACACCTCCGACCCGGTCGCGATGATGGCCGCGCGTGCGCCCGGCATGTCGCTCAAGACGTAGCCACCGCGTGCCGCGCCTTCGGCGTGCGCACGTTGTGTGACCACCGGCAGGTTTTGGCGCGACAGGCACAGCGCCGTGGGGCCATCGCGCCGCTGCACCGCGGCGGCCCACGCCACCAGGGTTTCCAGCGCATCGGCGGGGCGCCACACGTCCAGGTTCGGGATCAGGCGCAGGCTGGGCACGTGCTCGACGCTTTGGTGCGTGGGGCCATCCTCGCCCAGCCCGATGGAGTCGTGCGTGAAGACGTGGATGACGCGCTGGCGCATGAGCGCCGCCATGCGGATGGCGTTGCGCGAGTAGTCGCTGAACGTCAGGAACGTGCCGCCGTAGGGAATGTAGCCGCCGTGCAGGGCGATGCCGTTCATGATGGCAGCCATCCCAAACTCGCGCACGCCATAGCTGAGGTGGTTGCCCCAACGGTCACGCCCAGCGATCGTGCAGCCCTTGAAGTTGGTGAGGTTGGAGCCGGTCAGGTCGGCACTGCCGCCGAAGAATTCGGGCACCAGTGGCGCCAGCGCATCGAGCGCCAGTTGGCTGGCCTTGCGCGTGGCCACCGCGTCGGTGCGCTGCGCGGCAGCGTCCAGCAGCGCGGGCAGGCGCTCGGCCAAATCACCGCGCAGCTCGCCGCGCATGCGACGCGTGAATTCCGCGGCCAGATCGGGATAAGCCTGGGCATAGGCGTCGAAGCGCTGCTGCCACTGCGCCTGCAGCAGCTGGCCATGGGTGCGCGCGTCCCACGCGGCGTAGATGTCGGCCGGGATCTCGAACGGCCCGTAGGGCCAGCCCAGCGCCTCGCGCGTGGCCTGCACCTCGGCGGCGCCCAACGCCGCGCCGTGCACGTCGTGCGTGCCGGCCTTGTTGGGCGAACCCTGGCCGATGACGGTCTTGCAGCAGATCAGCGTGGGCTTGCCGTCCGGACGCAGGGCCTGCGTGCGCGCCAGGCGCAGCGCCGCGTCCACCGCGTCCGGGTTGTGCCCATCGACGTCGCGAATCACGTACCAACCGTAGGCTTCGAAGCGTGCCGGCGTGTCGTCGGCAAACCAGCCCTCGACGTGGCCGTCGATCGAGATGCCATTGTCGTCATAGATCGCGATCAGCTTGGACAGGCGCAGCGTGCCGGCGAGCGAACACACCTCGTGGCTGATGCCCTCCATCATGCAACCATCACCCAAGAAGCAGTAGGTGAAGTGGTCGACGATGGTGTGGTCCGGCCGGTTGAATTCGGCCGCGAGCAGCTTTTCAGCCAGGGCCATGCCCACGGCGTTGGCGATGCCCTGCCCCAGCGGCCCAGTCGTGGTCTCCACGCCGGGGGTAATGCCCACCTCGGGGTGGCCCGGGGTTTTGCTGTGCAACTGGCGAAAGGCCTTGATCTCCTCGATCGGCAGATCGTAGCCTGTGAGGTGCAACAGCGCGTACAGCAACATCGAGCCGTGGCCGTTGGAGAGCACGAAGCGGTCACGGTCGGGCCAGGCGGGGTCGGTGGGGTTGTGGCGCAAGTGCCGGTTCCACAGCACCTCGGCGATCTCGGCCATGCCCATGGGCGCGCCTGGGTGGCCGCTCTTGGCTTGCTCGACCGCGTCGATGGCCAGCATGCGGATCGCGTTGCTCATGCGGCGCTGGGTCTCGGGCTTCGGCGCCGGTCGGATGTAGAGGGTATCGTTGTTCATATGCCCTATTGTCTCTCGTGTTGACGCCGTTTCAGGCCACGCCCAGCGCGCGCTTGCGGCGCTCCATCATGCGCCAGATGAACGGCGTAAAGATGAGCTGCATGGCGAGCTCCATTTTGCCGCCCGGCACGACGATGGTATTGGCGCGGCTCATCCACGAGCCATCGATCATCGACAACAGATAGGGAAAGTCGATCCCTTTGGGCTTGGCGAAGCGGATCACGCACACGCTCTCGTCGGCAGTGGGGATATCGCGCGAGATAAAGGGGTTGGACGTATCCACCACCGGCACGCGCTGGAAATTGACGTGGGTGACGCCGAACTGAGGGCAGATGTAGTTGACGTAGTCGGGCATGCGGCGCAGGATGGTGTCGACCACTGCCTCCTGGCTGTAGCGGCGCTGCGTCTTGTCGCGAATGAGCTTTTGGATCCACTCCAGGTTGATCGAGGGGGCCACGCCAATGAGCAGGTCCGGGTACTGTGCCACATTGACCTTGTCGGTCACCACCGCGCCGTGCAAGCCCTCGTAGAACAGCATGTCGGTGTCGTCGGGCAGGTCTTCCCATGGCGTGAAGGTCCCGGGCTCCTGGCCATACGGGGCCGCTTCCTCCTCGTTGTGCAGGTATTTGCGGCAGCGCCCGCGGCCCGTCTCGGCGTAGGTGCGAAAGAGCGCCTCCAGCTCCTCGAACAGGTTGGCCTCCGGCCCGAAATGGCTGAAGTGGCGGTTGCCGCGCGCCTCCTCCTCGGCCATGCGCTGGCGCATTTCCTTGCGGTCGTAGCGGTGAAAGCTGTCGCCTTCGATGATGGCGGCCTTGACCCCCTCGCGGCGGAAGATGTTCTGAAACGTGCGCGTGACGGTGGAGGTGCCAGCGCCCGAGGAACCGGTGATGGCGATGATGGGGTGTTTTTCGGACATGGGTCAAAACTCCAGACGGCGGTCAATCACGAAACAGGGTGCGCTCGCCGAACAACGGGCTGTCGTCCTTGAGCGGGGCGGGCTCGCGGTGGTAGCGCTCGATGCGCTCGACTTCATTGCGCGAGCCGAATACCAGCCCGATGCGCTGGTGCAGCGACGTGGGCTGCACCTGCAGGATCGGCTCGCGCCCGGTGCTGGCACGCCCACCGGCTTGCTCCATCAGAAAGCCCACCGGGTTGGCTTCGTACAGCAGGCGCAGCCGCCCCGGTTTGGTCGGGTCCTTGGTGTCGCGCGGGTACATGAACACCCCGCCGCGCATCAGGATGCGGTGCGCCTCGGCCACCATGGAGGCGATCCAGCGCATGTTGAAGTCC
>NZ_CALIND010000052.1:0-11809 GCF_938045175.1 uncultured Tepidimonas sp. | reverse complement strand
GGCACGCTGGTGCTGGCCAGCGGCACGCCATGGAGCCGCGAGCGGCGGGAGCGCCTGCTGGATGCGGTGCGCGCCGTCCTGCCCGACGGGCTCAACCCACTGCCGGCCGGCGCCACCTGCCCCAACGACCATGTGCTGGTGCTGCGGGTGCTGGGCCCGCTGGTCGAGCCGGTGATGGCCCTGGTGCAGCAAGGCTGGTCGGCGCTGCGGCAGGCGGCGTGGGGCCTGCCGGGGCAGCCGGCGCGGATTTGGCGGGTTTGAGGCGATCTTCAGATCGCCACGAGTTCGCGGATACCGCGGGCTTGCATCTCGGCGCCTGGCCCGCTGGCCACCACCTCGCCGCGCTCCATCACCAGATACTGGTCGGCCAGTTCTTCGGCGAAGTCGTAATATTGCTCAACCAACAATACGGCGATGGGTTGGCCATCGAGCCCCTCGCGGGCCAGCTTTTTGAGCACTCGGCCGATGTCTTTGATGATGTTGGGCTGAATGCCTTCGGTCGGCTCGTCGAGCACCAGAAGTCGGGGGCTTGACGCCAAGGCGCGGGCGATGGCCAATTGCTGCTGCTGCCCGCCGGAGAGGTCGCCCCCACGGCGATTCAACATTTGCTCGAGCACCGGAAACAACTCGAAGAGTTGTGGGGCCAACGGGGTTCCGGCCTTCTTCGTGGCCTGGCCCATGAGCAGGTTCTCGTGCACGGTCAGGCGGGCGAAGATTTCCCGCCCCTGCGGCACATAGCCAATACCGGCGCGGGCGCGCTCGTAAGGGCTGGCCTGGGTGATCGCCACGCCGTCCAGCAGGATCTGGCCGCTGCGCACCGGCACCAGGCCCATCAAGGCCTTGAGCAGCGTGGTTTTGCCCACGCCGTTGCGGCCCAGGACCACGGTAATCTCGCCCGCTCGGGCCTGCAGACTGACCCCACGCAGGATGTGCGAGCCGCCGTAGTACTGGTGGATCCGGTCGATTTGCAACATCCTCATCTTCCCAGATAAACCTCGATCACCCGCTCATCGGCCTGCACCTGGTCGAGCGTGCCTTCGGCCAGCACGGAGCCGTCACACAGCACCGTCACCTTTTCACTGATGGCGCGAATGAAGTGCATGTCGTGCTCCACCACCATGAGGCTGTGCCGGCCCTTGAGGCGCAGGAACAGTTCGGCGGTGCGCTCGGTTTCCTCGTCGGTCATCCCCGCAACAGGCTCATCCAGCAACAGAAGCTTGGGCTCCTGCATCAGCAGCATGCCGATTTCCAGCCATTGCTTCTGGCCGTGGCTCAGATCGCCGGCACGGCGCGTCAATGCGTCGCTCAGGTGGATGGTGTGCAGCACCTCCGCCAAACGGTCTTTTTGCTCGCCTGTGAGAGAGAAGCGCAGGCTGGACCACACGCGTTTGTCGGCAGCCAGCGCCAACTCCAAGTTCTCGAAGACGCTCAGCTCCTCGAACACGGTGGGTTTTTGGAACTTGCGACCGATACCCAGCGCGGCTATTTCGGGCTCGCTGTAGTGCAGCAAATCGATGGTCGAGCCAAAGAACACCGTGCCGCGGTCGGGCCGCGTCTTGCCAGTGATGATGTCCATCATCGTGGTCTTGCCCGCGCCGTTGGGGCCGATGATGCAGCGCAGCTCGCCTGGGGCGATGTCGAGGTTGAGTCCGTTGATGGCCTTGAAACCATCGAAACTGACGTGCACGTCCTCCAGGTACAAAATACGGCCGTGGGTCGTGTCCACTTCGCCGGTCTTTACGGGACGGGCGAATGGGGCACTGCGGCCACCCGCCTCGGTCTGACCGATGGCGGGTATACCGTGCGCGCGTGCCAGGCGCTGCGCGCCCGCTTCCATGAGGTCCGGGGTCATGCGACGCCTCCCGCCTGGCCACGCATGCGCTGCAGCACCGTCCGTGCCACCCCGACCAACCCCTGCGGCATGAACAGCGTCACCGCAATGAACAAGCCGCCCAGAAAATACAGCCAGTACTCCGGGAAGTGCACCGTCAGCACGCTTTTGGCACCGTTGACGACGAACGCGCCAATGATCGGTCCGATCAGGCTGGCCCGCCCGCCCACAGCGGTCCAAATGGCGATCTCGATGCTGTTGGCAGGACTCATCTCGCTGGGGTTGATGATGCCCACCTGCGGGACGTACAACGCCCCAGCCACAGCGCACATCACCGCCGAAATCACCCAGATGGTCAGTTTGTAGGGCAAGGGGTCGTAGCCGCAGAACATGACTCGGCTTTCGGCATCACGAATCGCTTGCAGCACCCGGCCGAATTTGGAGCGCACCAGCCAGCTTGCCCACAGATAAAAGACCAGCAGGGTCAGCCCGGTGATGACGAACAACACCATGCGCGTTTCGGGGGTAGCCAGGGGCACGCCCAGAATGCGTTTGAAATCGGTAAAGCCATTGTTGCCGCCCAAGCCGGTTTCGTTACGGAAGAACAGCAGCATGGCCGCAAAGGTCAGCGCCTGGGTGATGATGGAAAAGTACACCCCTTTGATGCGTGACCTGAAGGCAAAGTAACCAAACGCAAACGCCAGCCCCCCCGGCACCAGCACGATCAGCAACAGCGTGGCGGCGAAACTGTCGCTCAGCGCCCAGTGCCAGGGCAGCGCCTTCCAGTCCAAAAACACCATGAAGTCGGGCAGCTCGCTGCCATACACACCGTCGGTGCCGATCTGTCGCATCAGGTACATGCCCATCACATAGCCGCCGAGCGCAAAGAACAGACCGTGCCCCAGGCTCAGAATGCCGGTGTAGCCCCAGATCAAATCCATGGCCAGGGCGCAAATGGCGTAACACATGATCTTGCCCAACAAACCGATCATGTAGTCGCTCAAATGCCAGGGGCTGTCAACCGGCACCCACAGATTGAGCACCGGGGCCAGCGCACAAACCCCTAGCAGCGCCGCAATGACCGCCCCCCAACCAGAGCGCGTCAGCAGCGGTCCCTTGGCGGGCCAGAGGACGATCGGTGTTGTGGTCGTCGTTGCAGTCATGGGTGGATTCCGTGTATTCCAAGGACAACTCAAGCCTGCCGCCCTTTGAGGGCGAAGATGCCCTGCGGCCGTTTCTGGATGAAGACGATGATGAACACCAGCACCGCGATCTTGGCCAATACCGCACCGGCCCAGCCTTCGATGAACTTGTTGAGCAACCCCAGCCCCAGCGCGGCATACACGGTGCCTGCGAGTTGCCCGACGCCGCCGAGCACCACCACCATGAAGCTGTCGATGATGTAGCTTTGTCCCAAATCCGGCCCCACGTTGCCGACCTGACTCAGCGCCACGCCCGCCAGGCCCGCGATGCCAGACCCCAGCGCAAAGGCGTAGGTGTCGACACGCGCCGTGTTGACCCCCATGCAAGCCGCGATCGGCCGGTTTTGCGTCACGCCACGCACGAACAGGCCCAGCCGCGTTCGACCGATGAGCAGCGCTACGGCCACCAACACCGCCAACGCGAAGCCGATGATCACAATCCGGTTCCAGGGCAGTGTGAGATCCCCCATCACCACCACACCTCCGCTCATCCAGCCGGGGCTTTCCACCGCCACGTTTTGAGCGCCAAACACACTGCGCACCCCTTGCATGAGAATGAGACTGAGCCCCCAGGTCGCCAGCAACGTCTCCAGCGGACGGCCGTAGAGCCATCGAATGACGCCCCGCTCCATCACCGCGCCCACCAGCGCCGCAGCCAAAAACGCCACAGGCAGGGCCGCGAGCAAATACCACTCGAATGCGCCCGGCAAGTACTGCCTGAAGAGCCCCTGCACCACGTAAGTGGCGTAGGCGCCAATCATGATCAGCTCGCCGTGGGCCATGTTGATCACACCCATCAACCCATAGGTGATGGCCAGACCCAGGGCCGCCAGCAGCAGGATGGAGCCCAGGCTCACCCCCGTGAACAACTGCCCAACGACCTGGGCGCGAATCAAAGCCCGGTCCACCTGAGCCAGCGCTTGCGCCAGCGCGGCCTTGACGGCGGGGTCGGACTCCTGTTCCTGGCGCTGCGCCAGCCTGGCCCGCACGCTGTCCTGCCCCACATGCGCCAGGGTCTGAACAGCCGTCACGCGTTGCGCGGCATCGCCGCCCTCCAACCACAAAGCGGCGCGGGCCTCCTCCACGGCACGCCGGGCCCGACCATCCAGACGCGAAACATTTTGGGAAGCCAACGCGTTCTCGATCCAGGGCATGACCGACGCGTCCGGCTGGGCGATCAGGCTGTCCCGCAAGCGCAGCGCTGCCTCGCGCTGCCGCCTTGCGTCATCACCCAGCAGATCCAAGCCCGCCAGCGCGCGCTCCAACGCCCCCCGCAGGCGGTTGTTGACCATCGCGCTGGTCGCTCCATCGGCCGAGGCGGGGGCGCCCGTCACCGCGTCGATGGCGGTCTCCCCCTCCACGATGAGCACCTGCTCGCCGCGCACCATCACCGCCTCGCGGGCCATGGCCCGAATCAGAGCCTCGGCCCGCGGGTCGCCGGACGTGGCCAGCCGGCCCATGACTGCGATGCGATCGGCGGTCTCGCCCTCGGCCAGGGTCAGTGCCTCCTGCGGCGTGAGCGCTCGCGCGGCGCCCGCCCATACCCACATCAGGCCCAGCCACAACACCCACAACCGGCGGCCCGCCGCCCACACGCGTCGCAAACGCATCGTGACACTCCTGCTCAGGCGGACTTTTGCGGGGTGTCGGGCTTCTTGTCGTTGCCTTCGATGAAGGGACTCCAGGGCTGCGCACGCACCGGGCCTTTGGTCTTCCAGACGACGTTGAACTGGCCGTCGGCGCGCACCTCGCCGATGAACACCGGCTTGTGCAGGTGGTGATTCTTCTCGTCCATCTTGGCCTCGAATCCGTTCGGTGCCTTGAAGGTCTGACCGCGCATCGCCACACGCACCTTGTCCACATCGGTGGACTTCGCCTTTTCCACGGCCTGCTTCCACATATGAATGCCGATGTAGGTGGCCTCCATGGGGTCATTGGTCAGCGGCCGATCCTTGTGGCCAGGGATGTTTTTGGCCTTGGCGTAAGCGGCCCACTTCTTGGTGAACTCGTCGTTGACCGGGTTTTTCAGGCTCATGAAGTAGTTCCAGGCCGCCAGATGACCGACCAGCGGGCGGGTATCTACGCCGCGCAGTTCTTCCTCGCCCACGCTGAAGGCCACCACAGGCACGTCAGTGGCCTTGAGGCCTTGGTTGCCCAGCTCTCGGTAGAAGGGCACATTGGAGTCGCCGTTGATGGTGGAGACGACGGCCGTTTTCTTGCCTTGGGCCGAGAATTGTTTGATGCGGGCGATGATGGACTGGTAGTCGCTGTGGCCGAAGGGCGTGTACTCCTCCATGATGTCGCTATCGGGGATGCCCTTGGACTTCAGGAACGCGCGCAAGATCTTGTTGGTGGTGCGCGGGTACACGTAGTCGGTACCGAGCAGCACGAAACGCTTGGCCGAACCCCCGTCGGCGCTCATCAGGTATTCCACCGCCGGAATCGCCTGCTGGTTGGGAGCCGCACCGGTGTAGAACACGTTGGGGCTCATTTCTTCGCCCTCGTACTGCACCGGATAGAACAGCAGACCGTTGAGCTCTTCGAACACCGGCAGCACCGATTTGCGGCTGACCGACGTCCAGCAGCCGAAAACCGCGGCCACTTTGTCTTTGGTCAGCAACTGGCGGGCGCGCTCGGCAAACAGCGGCCAGTTGGAGGCGGGGTCCACCACCACGGCTTCGAGCTTGCGCCCCAGCACGCCGCCCTTGGCGTTGATTTCTTCGACCGCCATCAGCACCGTGTCCTTCAGCACGGTTTCGGAAATCGCCATGGTGCCCGACAGGCTGTGCAACACCCCCACTTTGATGGGCGTGTTGGCGCGGGCGGGCCAAGCGGCCAGACTGCCCAGGGTGCCGACGGCCGCTGCGGCCGAAAGGGCTTTGAGGGTGGAACGACGTTTCATCATGGCAGGGCTCCAGTCGAGGTCAAGACGGTCAAGGTCAAACGAGCAATCCGACCGCGACACCACCGGTTGGACCAGCGCATCACGGACGGTTTGATGCTAGGGTTTGCCCTGATGACTGTCTGTACGCCGGCTGGCGTACGAGCCTCCGGCATGTCAGCCTGCCGCACGCTCGCTCAGGGAGGGCACACGTTGCAAGGCCATGGCTGCGGCAGCGGTTCGGGTTTCCACGCCGAGCTTGGCATGGATGCGCTCCAAGTGCTTTTTCACCGTCGCAGGACTCGCACCCAGGATGTCGCCAATGTCACGATTGGTCTTGCCTTTGGCCACCCAGTACAGCACTTCGGCCTCGCGCGCCGTCAGGCCAAAGGTCTGCATCAGCCCTTGCAGGGCGCTGGCGTCCGAGGTTTCCTGCATAACGATCAACCACTCGCCGCCCTCTCCGTTGGGGGCGGCGTCGGCCGGATCGCCTACGGCGCGGTGCAAGCGAAAAGTCAATCGCCGCGGGCCGTGGCTCAAGGTCAGGCGGGGCGGTTCCACGGGGGCAGTAGCGCCCTGGCGGACATCCGGCACGTGGCGACGCAACCATTGCAGCACGGGCTCGGGCGTCTCGGGCGCCTGGGTGCCGCAATAGCGCCACAGAAGCTCCCGGGCCAGCGGGGTCTGCCACATCAAGCGGCCGTCGCGTTCACGCACCGTCACGGTGGCATAGCCAAAGGCATCCAGAGCGTTGCGTGCCTGCTCTTGCTCCAGCTCCCCACGGCGCACCTGCCGCGCCGTGCGCAAATGCACCCCCATGCGGGCGATCACCTCTTGGGGTTTGACCGGCTTGGTCACGTAGTCCACCCCACCCGCTTCCAACGCCTGAAGCAGGTGCTCGGTCTCGGTCAACCCGGTCATGAAAATAATGGGAATGTGCGCCGTCTGCGGATCGGCTTTCAGGCGTCTGGCCACCTCGAAGCCATCCATGCCGGGCATCAGGGCATCGAGCAACACCACATCGGGTTGGGCCTGCCGCGCACGGGCGAGGGCGGCTTCGCCGTCCAGGGCGACCAGAACCGTGTGCCCGGTTTCGTCCAGCGTGTCGTGCAAAACGGCCAAGTTTTCCGGCGCATCGTCCACGATCAGGACCACCGGGGGAACGTCTTCAATCTCGTGAGGGTTCCAACGCACCAAGCGCCTCCTGCAAGACCTGTTCAATCTGTTCAAACCGGAATTCACGTGCCCACACACGCAAGCGATCACCTGCGGGTCCGGGACACAGCTCGTCGAGGCAACGCACGAGGCCCCGGTAGTGGCCCAGCCGGGCAGATGCGATCAAGCCGCGCAAATCGGTCGCCGACAACGCACGCAAATCCGCCCAGCACGCTTCGTCGGACGAAGGCATATTGACGCTCTGGGCCGCGGTGGGCGCCGCGGCAGACGGCAGCCACGTCAATTCGAGCCGACGGGCGAGCCAGCGCAGCAGGTCGTCACGCCGAACGGGCTTGACGAAAAAGTCGTCCGCGTGCAAGCCGACCGGGTTGTCCAGCCCCTTGTCAAAGGCATTGGCCGACACGACGGCCCATGCCGGGGCCGGCCAGCCCTGTCCTTGGGCCAGGGCCCGGATGCGCTCGAGCGTCTGCCAACCGTCCATGCCGGGCATGGCCAGGTCCATGAACACTGCGTCGGGGCGCAGCCCGGCCTCCAGCAGGGCCAAGGCTTGTTCGCCACAGGCAGCCAAATGCACCTCGAAGCCCAATGGGGCCAGCCAGCGTTGCAGCAATTGCCGGTCATCTTCCTCGTTGTCCACGACCAGCAGGCAACGCCGCGGCCCCGCATAACCGTCCACCTGCAGCGGGCGAGCATCGGCCATCGCGAGCGCCTCGCCGTGCCATTCCGGCAGAAACAGACGCAGCCGGAATACACTGCCCCACCCCGGTGTGCTGTCAACGGTCATTTCGCCCCCCATGAGGTCGGCCAGCATCCGGGCGATGGTCAATCCCAGCCCGGCGCCATGGGCGCCCGGCTGCGCCGCGGCCAATCCCCGGGCAAACGGCTCGAACACCCGCTCCCGCTCGGCCGCAGTCATGCCAGGCCCGGTGTCGCAGACCTCGAACACCGCCATCTCGCGCACATACCGCACCCGCAAGGTCACGCCACCACGCACCGTGAACTTGACCGCATTGCCCAACAGGTTGATCAGGATCTGACGCAGCCGCCGGTCGTCGGCGCGCACGGCCTGCGGCCAGCGGGTGGGCGGCTCGAAAGCAAACGACAGTCCTTTGGCCTTGGCCTGCAGCTCGAACATGCCGGCCACATCCTGCAACAGGGCCTTGAGGTCCAGCGGCCTGACGTCGAGGGTCAGGCGGCCCGCCTCGATACGGGCAATATCGAGCGTGCCTTCGATCAGCGACAGCAGGTGCTCGCCACTGCGCAGGATGACCTGTACCGCATGGGCGCGATGGGGCGGCAGCGCAGCATCCTGCTGCAGGAGCTGGGCATAGCCCAGAATGCTGTTGAGCGGGGTGCGAAGCTCGTGGCTGATGGTGCTGACATAGCGCGTCTTGGCCTGGTTGGCCTGGTCGGCCTGTTCACGGGCACGCTCGGCGGCCTGCTTGGCCTGCTGCAGGGCGGCATCGGTGCGGCGGTGGGATTCGATTTCCTCCATCAGCAGCCGGGTCTGCCGGTTGGATTCCTCCTGCGCCACCTCGCGGCTCTTGTGCGCCAGCACCAGCCACCAGGCGACCACGGCCGCCACCATCAGCAAAGCCGCATACACCTTGATGAATCCGGCCTGCAAGGCTGCCAGTGCTTCCTCCCCCGCCGGCAGGGCATCGACCGACAGCAGCCGGTGCCACTCGTGGCGGTACAACACGGCCAGCACCGCCGCCAACACCGGAGCGATCACCAGCATCAGCAGCAGAAAATGCCCCAAACCGGCATCGACCCGAGGCCACCAGCGTGGCGGTAACAAACGGTGCAGCACCTGCTCCCACTGACGCGAGAGGCGTGCATGGGGTTTGCACGCGTCGGCACAGCGGGCGTCGAGCGTGCAGCACAGCGAGCAAATGTCGCCCTGATAAGCTGGACAGTGCGCCATGTCCGGCGCTTCGTAAGCCGACTCGCAGACCACACAATGCTTGAGCGGTGCCAGGGCCACGTAGCGGCCATCGAGCCCGACGTCGGAGTGATCGCGATTGGCGGGCTCGGGCTGGCGGGCCAGGTAGTAGCGGCCGCGGGTGGCCCAGGCAATCAAGGGCGCGGTCAAAAATGCCGTCACCATGGCCACCACCGCCGAGAACGCCTGTGCCATCGGCCCCATCAGGCCCAAATGCGCGGCCATGCCCAGCGCCGACGCCAGCGTCATGGCCCCCACCCCCACGGGGTTGACGTCGTACAGATACGCCCGCTTGAACTCGATGCCACGCGGCGACCAGCCCAAAGGCTTGTTGATGACGAGATCGGCCACCACCGCCATGATCCACGCGATGGCGATGTTGGCATACAGGCCCAGCACATCGCCCAGGGCCTCGAACACGTTCATCTCCATGAGCATGAAGGCGATGGCCGTGTTGAACACCACCCACACCACCCGGCCTGGGTGATGGTGGGTCAGCCGGGAGAAAAAATTGCTCCACGCCAAGGAGCCTGCGTAAGCATTGGTGACGTTGATCTTGAGCTGCGACACCACCACGAACAGCGCCGTGGCCGCCACGGCCCAGCCGTGGGGCAACAGGTATTCGTAAGCGGCCAGGTACATCTGGTTCGGGTCCACCGCACGTTCGGCGCCCCCACCGTAGCTGAGCACCAGATGGGCCAGCAACACACCGCCCAGCATTTTCAGCACGCCAATCACCACCCAGCCGGGGCCGCCGGCCACCACGCCCAGCCACCAGCGCCCCCGGGTGCGCTGGGTGGGCGGAGGCATGAAGCGCAAATAGTCGGCCTGCTCCCCCATCTGGGTGATCAGTGCCACCCCCACCGTCAGCGCCGCCCCAAACAAGTGCCACTGAAATGCACCGCCTTCGCCATCCGCCCCAGCATAGTGCGCCACCGCGGAAAACGCCTCCGGGTCCAGCCACGCCACGGCGACGAACGGCACGACCATCATCACCAGCCACAGGGGCTGCGTCCAGACCTGAAAGCGGCTGATGACCGACACCCCGTGCGTGACCAGCGGAATCACCACCAGGGCGCAGATCAGGTAGCCCCAAGCGGGCGGTATACCCAGCGCCAACTCCAGCGCATAGGCCATCACCGCGGCTTCGAGCGCGAAAAAGATGAAGGTAAACGACGCATAGATGAGCGAGGTGATGGTGGACCCGATGTAACCGAACCCGGCACCGCGCGTCAGCAGGTCCATGTCCACGCCATAGCGGGCGGCGTAGACACTGATGGGCAATCCCGCCAAGAAAATGATCAACCCGGTGACCACGATGGCCCAAAAGGCGTTCAGAAACCCATACTGCACCAGCAACGTGGCCCCCACCGCCTCCAGGATGAGAAACGAGGCCACGCCAAACGCCGTGTTGGCCACCCGCCACTCCGACCATTTGCGAAACCGCTGCGGGGTGAAGCGCAGGGCGTAGTCTTCCAGCGTCTCGCTGGCCACCCAGCTGTTGTAATCCCTCCGCACCTTGACGATGCGCTGGACAGGAACGGCATGTTCGACGGCTTCGGGCTTCACGCCTGCTCCGGGTGCAACTTTCGTGCCATGCGCCATCCAGCGTATGGCGACCTGTCACGGTCAACAGGCATACTGCCCGAACCTAGGCACGCATATTGCAAGAGCCAGCCCATGGAACTCTCCCCCCGCGACAAAGACAAGCTGCTCATCTTCACCGCCGCGCTGCTGGCCGAGCGTCGGCGCGCGCGCGGGCTCAAGCTCAACTACCCCGAGGCGGTGGCCCTGATCAGCGCCTATGTGATGGAAGGGGCCCGCGACGGCAAGACGGTGGCCGAGCTCATGAGCGAAGGCCGCACCGTGCTCAGCCGCACCGACGTCATGGAGGGCGTGCCGGAGATGCTCGCCGACATCCAGGTCGAGGCCACCTTCCCCGACGGCACCAAGCTCGTCACCGTGCACCAGCCCATCGTCTGAACCGCTCCAGGAGCCCCGATATGCCCTTCACCGCCAAGCTCCCCCGCCTGCTCGCCCCGGCCCTGACCTGGCTGACCCACGCGGCCCATGCACACGAGGGCCACGGCCTGCCCGGCGCCCACTGGCACGCCACCGACGTGCTGGGCTTCGTGGGTCTGGCCGCGGCCATCGGTGCGGTCATCTGGTTCACCCGCAAATGAGGGAGCGCCCATGATCCCCGGCGAGCTTTTCATCGACGCGGGCGAGCACCCGCTCAACCCCGGGCGGCGCACCGTCACCGTGGTGGTGGTCAACACAGCCGACCGCCCCATCCAGGTCGGCTCGCACTACCACTTTGCCGAAACCAATGCCGCGCTGTCGTTCGACCGCGCCGCCGCGCGCGGCATGCGTCTGAACATCGCCAGCGGGACCGCCGTGCGCTTCGAGCCCGGCCAGCAGCGCACCGTCGAACTGGTGGACTACGCTGGCGCCCGCGCCGTGTACGGCTTTCGCGGCCTGGTGCAAGGAGCGTTGTGATGGCCAGCATTTCCCGCCGCGCCTATGCCGAGATGTTCGGCCCCACCGTGGGCGACCGGGTGCGCCTGGGTGACACCGCCCTGGTCATCGAAGTCGAGCGCGACCACACCCTGCAAGCCGGCGGCTATGGGGAGGAGGTCAAGTTTGGTGGCGGCAAGACCATCCGCGACGGCATGGGCCAGAGCCAGCGCAGCCGCGCCCAGGGCGCGGTCGATCTGGTCATCACCAACGCCCTCATCGTGGACCACTGGGGCATCGTCAAGGCCGACATCGGC
>NZ_CALIND010000051.1:0-9787 GCF_938045175.1 uncultured Tepidimonas sp. | reverse complement strand
CGGCCAGCGCCTGCCCCGTGTGCGTGCCTTGGCACACCAAGTCCTCGGGGGTACCCTCGCCCACCACACGGCCGCCACCCGCCCCGCCCTCGGGACCCAGGTCGATGACCCAATCCGCCTCCGCGATCAGGTCCAGGTCGTGCTCGATGACGACGACGCTATGCCCGCCATCGACCAGCCGGTGCAGCACCCGGATGAGCTTGTCCACGTCGGCCATGTGCAGGCCCACGGTCGGCTCGTCCAGCACGTATAGCGTGTGCGGCGCTTTTTGCCCGCGCCGGCCAACGTCATCGCGCACCTTGCTCAGCTCCGTCACCAGCTTGATGCGCTGCGCCTCGCCACCGGACAGCGTCGGGCTCGGCTGCCCGAGCGTCAAATAACCCAGTCCCACGTCTTGTAGCAGGTGCAGCGGGTGCGCGATCGCGGGCATGGAGGCAAAGAAGTCCACCGCCTCGTCCACGGACATGGCCAGCACCTCGCCGATGGACCGGCCGCGCCAGGTCACGGCCAGCGTCTCGGGGTTGAAGCGCGCCCCGCCGCAGGCCTCGCACGGCACCTTGACGTCGGGCAGGAAGCTCATTTCGATCGTGCGCACCCCCTGCCCCTCGCACACCGGGCAGCGGCCATCGCCGGTGTTGAAGGAAAAGCGCCCGGGACCATAGCCACGGGCCTTGGCCTCCAGCGTTTCGGCATAGAGCTTGCGAATCGCATCCCAAAAACCGACGTAGGTGGCCGGACACGAGCGCGGCGTTTTGCCGATCGGGGTCTGGTCCACCTCCAGCACGCGGTCGATGACCTGCACACCATCGATGCGCGCACAGCCGCTCCAGCGCAGCGCGCGGCTGCGCCGGGGCGCGGCCAGCGCCGCCGCCACGTTGGCCAGCAGCACGTCGCGCGCCAGCGTGGATTTGCCCGAGCCGCTCACGCCGGTGACGGCCACCAGCCGGTGCAGCGGCACGCGCACGTCGATCCCCTGCAGATTGTGGCGCTGTGCCCGGCGCACCCACAGCGCAGGGGCGTCGTCGGTCACGGGGCGGCGCGGCTGCAGCGGGTGGCGCATCGCCTGCGCCAAATAGCGGCCGGTCTGCGACTCGGGCGTGCGCATCAGGTCGTCGACGCCGCCTTGTGCCACCACCCGCCCCCCGCGGCGCCCGGCACCGGGGCCGATGTCGATCAGGTGATCGGCGCGGCGGATCGTGTCCTCGTCGTGCTCCACCACCACCAGCGTGTTGCCATGCTGACGCAAGGCGTGCAACGCGTCGAGCAGGATGCGGTTGTCGCGCGGATGCAGCCCAATGGTGGGTTCGTCGAGCACGTAGCACACGCCCTGCAGGTTGGAGCCCAGCTGCGCCGCCAGCCGGATGCGCTGCGCCTCGCCACCCGACAACGTGGGCGCGCCACGGTCGAGGGTCAGATAGCCCAGCCCCACCTGCTGCAAAAAGCGCAGGCGGCTTTCGATTTCGGGCAACAGATCGCGGGCGATGTCGGCCTCGCGCCCGCTGAGGGCGTCGGGCGCGCGCAGTGTACGCACCCAGGCCAACACCTCATCGACGCTCCAGCGCGCGATGTCGGTGATGGGGCGATCGCGGAAGCGCACCGCGCGCGCGATGGGGTTGAGGCGGGTACCACCGCAGGTGGCGCACGGCTCGTCGCCCAGATCGTCCAGCTCGGGCTCGGCAAAGGTGTGCTCGCGCCCGCGCGCGTCGTCGCGCGTGCGGTCGTCGAGCGCGCGGCGCTGCTCGCGCGTGAGCTGCACCCCGGTACCCACGCAATCCGGGCACCAACCATGCGGGCTGTTGTACGAAAACAAGCGCGGGTCCAGCTCTGGGTAGCTGGTGCCACACACCGGGCAGGCGCGCTGGGTAGAGTACACCGCGGCCTCGGCATCCCCTTCGGCCAGGGCGTGCACCACCCCCTTGCCATGCTGTAGCGCCTGCGCAAGGGCCTGGCGGAGATCCGCCTCCGCCGCCGGTGTCACGCGCAGCGTCGCCACCGGCAGCTCCAGCGTGTGCTCTTTGTAGCGGTCCAGGCGCGGAAAGCCCTGTGTGGGCAGCATCTGTCCATCGACGCGCAACTGTGGGTAGCCACGCTGCGCGGCCCACTCCGCCCATTCGGTGTACACCCCTTTGCGGTGGACGACCAGTGGTGCCAGCACGCTGAGGGTGCGCCCCCGATAGCGCTGCAGCCACTGGGCGACGATGCGCTCGGGCGTCTGCGGCTGCACCGGCGCACCATCGTGCACGCAGTGCTGCACCCCCAGCTTGACATACAGCAGCCGCAGATAGTGCCAGACCTCGGTCACCGTGCCGACGGTGGACTTGCGCCCCCCGCGCGAGAGACGCTGCTCGATCGCCACCGTGGGGGGGATGCCCCAGACGGCGTCCACCTCCGGGCGGCCCGCCGGTTGCACGATGCTGCGCGCATAGGCGTTGAGGCTCTCCAGGTAGCGGCGCTGCCCCTCGTTGAACAGAATGTCGAACGCCAACGTCGATTTGCCCGAACCACTGACGCCGGTGATGACGGTGAAGCGCCCGTGCGGAATGTCCACCGACAGGTCGCGCAGGTTGTGTTCGCGCGCGTGCACGATGCGGATCGCATCGGGCGGCGCCGCGGGGCGCGCCACGGGGGCCGCAGCGGCGGGACGCGGCTCACCCGCGGCCGCCGCCTCGCCGATGGCCTGGGCGTACTCGCGCAACGCGGCCGCGGTGTGGCTGCTGGGGTGCTGGCGCAGCTCCTCGGGCGTACCGGCGAACACGACCGTGCCCCCTTCATCACCGCCTTCCGGCCCCAAGTCGATGACCCAGTCGGCCGCCCGGATCACGTCCAGGTTGTGCTCGATGACCACCAGCGAATGCCCGGCCTCCAGCAGCTTGCGCAGCGCGCGCATCAGTTTGGCGATATCGTCGAAGTGCAGACCCGTGGTCGGCTCGTCGAACAAAAACAGCATGCCGCGCGCGCGCCCCGTCTTGTCCGCCCAGGGAGCGCCGGGGTCGCCGACCGGCACGCCGCGGCGCGCGCCGCGCTTGGGCGCCTGGGGTGTCGCGGCAGCCAGATGGCCTGCGAGCTTGAGGCGCTGCGCCTCGCCGCCCGAGAGCGTCGGCACCGGCTGGCCCAGGCGCAGGTACTCCAGCCCCACGTCCTGCAGTGGCTGCAACACCCGTATCACCTCGCGGTCGGCGGCGAAACACTGCACCGCTTCGGCCACGGTCAGCTCCAGCACGTCGGCCACGCTCAGCCAGCGCCCACCGCGCTCGATGGTCACCTCCAGCACTTCGGGGCGGTAGCGCCGCCCGTGGCAGTCAGGGCAGCGCAGGTACACGTCAGATAGAAATTGCATCTCCACGTGCTCGAAGCCCGAGCCGCCGCAAGTCGGGCAACGCCCGTCGCCGCTGTTGAAGCTGAATTTGGCCGCCGTGTAGCCGCGCTGCTGCGCCAGTGGCGTCTGCGCGAACAGGGTGCGGATGGCGTCCCACGCGCCCACATAGCTGACCGGGTTGGAGCGCGCCGTTTTGCCGATCGGCGTCTGGTCGACGAAAACCACGCCCTCCAGATGGTCGGCGCCGAGCAGTCGCTCGTGCGCGCCAGGGGCCTCGGTGGGCTGGCCGAAGTGACGCAGCAGCGCCGGTGCCAGGATGTCTTGCACCAGCGTCGACTTGCCCGAGCCGCTGACCCCCGTGACCACGACCAGCCGTTGCAAGGGGAACGCGACGTCGATGCCGCGCAGGTTGTGCTCGCGCGCGCCTTCGACGATGAGGCGCGGGGTCGATTCGGTAACGCGGCGCTTGACGCCGAAGCCGATCTGGCGTCGCCCCGACAAGTACTGCCCAGTGAGCGTATCGGCACGGCGCAGCGCATCCGGCGGGCCGTCGAAGACGATGCGCCCGCCGCGCTCGCCGGGGCCGGGCCCCATGTCCAGGATGCGGTCGGCGGCCACCATGACCGCTGGGTCGTGCTCCACCACCACCAGCGTGTTGCCCGCGTCGCGCAGCCGCGCCATCGCCTGGTTGATGCGCGCCATGTCGCGCGGGTGCAAGCCGATCGAGGGTTCATCGAGCACGAACAGCGTGTTGACCAGCGAAGTACCCAGCGCCGTGGTGAGGTTGATGCGCTGCACCTCGCCGCCCGAGAGCGTGCGACTTTGCCGATCCAACGTCAGGTAGCCCAGCCCCACTTCGCACAGGTAGCGCAACCGGGTGGCGATCTCGTCGAGCAGCAGCCCTTGCGCCTGGCGTTCGCCCGCGGGCAGTTCGGCCACGCGCGCCCGCAACCGCTCGACGAACTGGCGCAGCCGCGTCAGCGGCAGCCGCATCAGGTCGTGCAGGCACAGTCCAGGCAGCGCCTGCAGCTGCGCATCTGTCCATGCCACGCCGCGGGGGCGAAAGCGCTGCTCGGGGGGCAACACGGCGTCGGCGTCTTCCCGCGTGCCCAGCCGCCACAACAGGCTCTCGGTTTTGAGTCGTGCGCCACCACAATCCGGGCATTCGGTGTAGCTGCGGTATTTGGACAGCAGCACCCGGATGTGCATCTTGTACGCCTTGCTCTCCAGATAGTCGAAGAAGCGGCGGATGCCGTACCACTGGCGCTGCCAGTCACCCGACCAATGCGGCGAGCCCTCCAGCACCCACTGCTGCTGCGCGGGCGACAACTGGTACCACGGGGTGTCACGCGGGATGCCCGCTGCCTCTGCGTGGCGCAACAGATCGTCCTGACACTCCCGAAACGCGGGGGTCTGGATCGGCTTGATGGCACCGGCGCGTAACGTCAGCTTGGGATCGGGAATCACCAACCCCCAGTCCACGCCAATGACGCGCCCAAAGCCGCGACAGGTGTCGCAGGCGCCCGCCGGCGAGTTGAACGAAAACAGCGACGGCCGCGGCTCGGCGTAGCGGATGTCGCTCTCCGGGCAGTGCAGGCCGGTGGAATACCGCCACAGGGCCGGTTCAGCCTCGCCCTCGGGCAACGCATACACCGTCACGCGGCCGCCGCCGCGGCGCAGGGCGACCTCCACCGCCTCGGCCACGCGCGCGGGGTCGGCACTGCCCAGGCGAAAGCGGTCCGCCACCACATCCAGCCGCCGCCGCTCGCCCACTACCTGCTGCGCCTGCACGCGCGTGTAGCCACTGGCCGAGAGCCACTGCTGCACGTCCTCATCCGACGTGCTGGCCGGGAGTTCGACGGCAAACGTCACCACCAGCCGCGGATCGCCCGCCGCCGCCGCGCGCGCCCGCAGGTCGGCCACGATCGTCTCCACCGTGTCGTGGCGCACGGGCAGCGCCGTCACCCGGTCGAACAACTGGGCCGCGCGCGCAAACAGCAGTTTCAGGTGGTCGTTGAGCTCGGTCATCGTCCCGACCGTGGAGCGCGACGAGCGCACCGGGTTGGTCTGGTCGATGGCGATCGCTGGCGGCACGCCGTCGATGTGGTCCACCGCCGGACGGTCCATGCGGTCCAAAAACTGCCGCGCGTAGGCCGAGAACGTCTCCACGTAGCGGCGCTGCCCTTCGGCAAACAGCGTGTCGAACACCAGGCTGGATTTGCCCGAGCCGCTGGGGCCGGTCACCACCGTCAGCTCACCGGTGCGGATGTCCAGGTCGAGGTTGCGCAGATTGTGCTGTCGCGCGCCGCGGATGCGGATGACGCCCGCTGGCGTGGTTGCCTCGGCATCGACTGCGCTAGCGTCTGCACCTGCCACGACTTTCATCGACCACGGCCCTCGGGATGGATGGAGAGCCCTGCATTGTAGGGAGAGAGCCCGACGCCAGCCGACCGCGGGTTTTACACACCCGAGGTGCACTCACACGGCTCCCAGAGGAGCCGCTGCCTCAATCCCCACCCTTGCCAAGACCGGGCACCATCACATCGACGCACTCTCTCCCACCCAGCCAACAAACCCGCCCTGTGCTAACCCCGACGAGCTTTGCTGAACTCGAGTACTTCTCCAAGAAGACGCCCACCCCGCGCGAGCGCTTTCTGGCCGAGATCGAAGCCGTAGGGCTTTGGGCTGTGAATCAGGGAATCGAGGACGCGGTGTACGACAGGCAGGCCATCCGCCGCTTTGTCAGCATCGACCTGACGCGCGAGGACACGCCCCCGATGCCACTGCACACATAATCAGGGCCGAGGGCGCTCAGAAGAGGCAGAAATCGACCGCTTTCTACCCCTCATGACCACATCCCCGCCGCCGCCTGCGGCCCCACCTCTGTGCAACCCGCCGGCGCGGCTGCGCTCGAGACGAGCAGGCGGGGTTCGTTTAGCGGTTCCTTAGATTACCATCGTTACCACCGAAACGACACAAGGAGCAACACCGATGGCTGCCATCCCACCCGTTTGCGACTTTGGCTGGAAAGCCCCTGGCTTCGACCTGCCCGCCACCGACGGACGCCGCTACCGTTACGAGGACATCCGCGGCCCCAAAGGGACGCTGGTGATGTTCATCTGCAACCACTGCCCATACGTACAGGCGATTCTGCCGCGGCTGGTGCCCGTGACGCGCACGCTGCTCGACATGGGCATCGGGGTGGCTGCGATCTCGTCCAACGACCCCGCGGCTTACCCCGAGGATTCGTTCGAACACATGCAGCGCGTTGCGCAGGAGCGGGGCTTTCCGTTCCCCTACCTGTACGACGAGACGCAGGAGGTGGCGCGCGCTTGGGGCGCAGTCTGCACGCCGGACTTCTTTGGCTTCAACGCCCAGGACGAGCTGCAATACCGGGGTCGCTTCGACGCGTCGCGCAAGGAGGCCGCGCCGCCCGGCACGCCGTGCGATCTGTTGGATGCAATGCGCCTGATCGCACAGACCGGCCAGGGGCCGCGCGATCAGGTGGCCAGCATCGGCTGCTCGATCAAGTGGCGCTCGGTTTGACGATCAGCACCGGCACCTTGGCGTACGTGAGCACTTTCTGGGCTACGCTGCCCAGAATGAGCGCCTGCACGCCCTTGCGGCCGTGCGAGCCCATGACGATCAGGTCGCAGCCCTCGGCCTCTGCGGTTTCCAGTATCCCTTCGTAGGTGACGTTGCGCTCGATGGTGTCGCCGGCAAACGGCACGCCGCGCTCGGCACAGACTTGCTTGAGGTCGTCCAGCGCCCGCGTGGCGGCGGCCTGCGCCTCGGCCAGATACGCCTGCAGCCCAATGGCCGATGCGTCACCGATACCGATGTAGGGGAACGGGTCGATCACATACACGCCCACGATCTCGGCGCCGTGCTGCTTGGCCAAATCGGCCGCCAGCGTGCCCGCGGCGTGCGACAGGGCCGAGCCATCGACGGGAACGAGGATTTTCTTGAACATGGATCATGCCTCCTGCGAAGTGACGGTCATGACATCTTAGCCGACGCCGGTGGCCTGCCGCGCCTCGATGGCCTGCCAGATGCGCCGGCGAGTGACATCGTCGCTCGTACCCCAGCCAGCGATCTCGTCGAGCGTGCGCCAGCAGCCGGCACACCAACCGGTGGCCTCGTCGATGCGGCAGACCCCAATACAAGGCGACGGCACCGGCGCCCCCGGGGGCTGGCGGCGCAGGGCGTCGGCCAACGACAGGCGCGGCCGAGGCGGGGTCGATGCGCTCATGAGCACCCCCGCGCCCGCAGCGCCCGCCCCGCGCGCGACGCCGTGGGACGGCCCAAGCGCTCGCTGATCCAGGCCCCGGTCTCGGCCAGCGCGCCCAGATCGATGCCAGTCTCGATGCCCAGCCCGTGCAGCAGGTACACCACGTCCTCGGTGGCGACGTTGCCAGTCGCACCAGGCGCGTACGGGCAGCCGCCCAGCCCCGCCACCGATGTCTGAAAATTCCACACCCCCATTTGCAGCGCTGCCAGCGTGTTGGCCAACGCCTGTCCATAGGTGTCGTGGAAGTGGCCGCTGATGTGGTCGATGTCGTAGTGCGCCAGCGCCGCCTCGATCGCGCGTTGCACCTTCAACGGCGTGCCCACCCCAATGGTGTCGGCCACGTCCACCCGTTGCACGCCGATGGCCTTCATCCGCGCGGCCAACTCGCCCACCCGCTGCGGGGGGATGTCGCCCTCGTAGGGGCAGCCCACGGTGCAGCTCATGGCCCCGCGCACGGCAATGCCGGCATTGCGCGCGGCCTCGACCACAGGGGCAAAACGCTCGATGCTCTCGGCAATGCTGCAGTTGATGTTGCGGCGGCTGAACGCCTCGCTGGCAGCACCAAACACCACAATCTCATCGGGCCGATCCCGTAGCGCCGCTTCCAACCCTTTGAGGTTGGGCGTGAGCACCGAGTAGCGCACCCCGGGCTGGCGCTGGATGCCTTGCATGACGGCGTGGTTGTCCGCCATCTGCGGCACCCACTTCGGGCTGACGTAGCTGGTGACTTCGATCTCGCGCAGCCCCGCGGCCTGCAGGCGGTGCACGAGCTCGACTTTGACCTCGGTGGGCACGGGTTGGGCTTCGTTTTGCAGGCCGTCGCGCGGGCCGACGTCGATCAGACGCACGCGGCTGGGGTAGTTGGTCGTGCTCATGGTGTGCGCATCCGCAACAAGTCGGCTCCCTCGGCCACTTGGTCACCCGGAGCGTACAGCAACGCCTCGACCACGCCGTCAGCAGGGGCGGCAATGGTGTGCTCCATTTTCATGGCTTCCAGCACCGCCAGCGGTTGGCCCCGTTTGACCGCCTCGCCCGGCTGCACCGCAAAGCGCACCACCTTGCCTGGCATGGGTGCGGTCAGCCGCCCGCCTTCGCTGGCCGCGTCACCCGCGTGCGCCAACCGATCGACCACCACCAGCGCCACCGCACCGTCGGGCGTGAACACGTGCACACGCTCGCCATCGGCGTACACGGTGGCGCGCCACGCGTGCCCAGCCCACTGCACGCCCAGCGCCCAGCCCCCACCAGGGTCGGGCCGCCAGTGCAGCGGGCCTTGTTGCGCCGCTTGACCCTCCCCAATACGCAACCCACACCCACCGCCGCGCGGCCACGACAGTTGCGCGTCCAGCGACTCGTCGCCCCAGCGGAACGTCAGGGTGCGCGTGCGCACGCCGTGGCTGGCAAAGCCATCGCCCGCGCTCCACGGATCAGCATCGGCCTGCGCTTGCCAAGCCTGCAGCGTGTGGGCGGCTGCAATGGCGACCGCCGCTTCGCGCGACAGGGCCGACACGCCAAACAACACCGCTTGCTCGCGCTCGATGAGCGCGGTGTCCAGATGCGCCTGCGCAAACGACGCGCTGCGCACCACCCGGCGCAAGAACGCCACGTTGTTGGCCACGCCCACGATGTGCAGGCGCGCCAGCGCCTCGTCCAACCGCGCCAGCGCCTGTGCGCGCGACTCCCCGCGCACGATCAGCTTGGCGATCATCGAGTCGTAGTGCGGGCTGATGGTGTCGCCCTCGGCCACGCCATCGTCGATGCGCACGTCCGCCACCGTGAAGGCGCTGCACGCCGGTTTGCGGTAGACGGCCAGGCGCCCCGTCGCGGGCAAAAACTGGTTGTCGGGGTTTTCGGCGCAGATGCGCGCCTCGATGGCATGCCCACGCAGGGTCAGCGCCTCTTGGGTCAGCGGCAACGGCTCGCCGGCGGCCACGCGCAGCTGCCACTCCACCAGGTCCAGCCCCGTGATCGCCTCCGTCACCGGGTGCTCCACCTGCAGCCGCGTGTTCATCTCCATGAAGTAAAAGCGCATCGCCTCGGGGTGGTCGTAGCCCAGCGGTTGCTCGACGATGAATTCGACCGTTCCCGCACCCACATAGCCCACCGCGCGCGCCGCGGCCACTGCCGCCAGCCCCATTTGCTGGCGCAGCGCAGGCGCGAGCCCCGGCGCCGGGGCCTCC
>NZ_CALIND010000050.1:0-2634 GCF_938045175.1 uncultured Tepidimonas sp. | reverse complement strand
CGACGTGGCCGTCTATCCCGGTCGGGACGCGTTTTATAACCTGCGCTGATCCGATTGCCCCCCACCATGCGCGCCCACTGGGTCACGGCGGTGTTGGTTGTGCTGCTGGCCGTGATCCACGGGCATATCTGGTGGGGCCGCGGCAGCGTCTCGCAGGTCGAGGCGCTGCGCCGTGAGCTGGCCGAGCAGGAGCAGGCCAACGAGCAGGCGCGCCTGCGCAACGAGCGCCTGGCAGCGGAAGTGCAGGACCTGCGCGAGGGGCTAGAGACGGTGGAAGAAATCGCCCGGCAGGAGTTAGGGCTGGTCAAACCCAACGAGATCTTCGTGCAGATTCAAGGCCCCGGCGCCACCCGCCCAACACCCGCGGCCGATCCATCGGCCGCAGCGCCACGCTGACCGCGGCGCACACCGGCACCCCTGAGCAGCCCCCTCACTGTATGCGCACCGACGACGGCGGCTGCTGCTCCTGCGTCAAAAACAGGCGCGCGGCGTCCACCGGATCGAACCGGTAGTGCTGCCCGCAAAAATCGCAACCGACATCGACCTCGCCGCGCTCGGCCAGGATCGATTCGATCTCGGCTATCCCCAGACCGCGCAGCATGGCCGCCACCCGCTCGCGCGAGCAGGTGCAGGCAAAACGCGGATGCGCCGCGGACGCGGGCAGCGCCAGCCGCAGCAGATTTTCTTGCCAAAACAGCCGGTGCAGAATGCGGTCGGCGTCCAGTCGCAGCAACTCCTCGGGTGTCAGGCTGCTGGCCAGCGTCGCAATGCGGTGAAAGTCCTCGTTGGCGTCGAGCGCGTCCTCCTCGTGGACCACGGCCGAGGTGCGCGCCAAATTCGCCTCCCCGGTCGCCGGCATGCGCTGGATCAGTAAGCCGGCGGCGACCGTCTCGTCCGCGGCGAGCACGAGCCGCGTGTCGAGCTGCTCGCTCTGGCGCATGTAGTGACCGATCACATCGCTCAGGCGCGGCAGCGGGCGCCCCGTGGCGTCATGGAGCGGCACGACCCCCTGGTAGGGTTGCTGTCCCGGCTGGCGCTCGCGCGGGTCGAGCGTGATCACGCACCGCCCCTGACCCAGCGGATTGACCATCTGCCACAACGGCGTCCCTGACGCGACCTCGCCGCGCACGGTCGCGGTGGCGCGAAACGCCATGTCGGGCTGCACTTCGGCCACGGCCACTTTGACCGGCCCATCCCCCAGAATCTGCAGCACCAGCGCGCCGGCAAATTTGATGTTGCTGTGCAGCAGCACGGCGGCGGCCGTCATCTCACCCAACAGCTCGGTCACGGGCGGGGGATAGCCCCCCGCCGACGCCCGCCGCTGCAGCAACGCCTGCCAGTCGTCGGTCAGGCGCACCAAGGCGCCGCGCACGGGGAGGCCGTCGAACAAAAACTTATGCAATTCGGACACGGCGACGCCTTCACCCGATGCGCTGCAGACCGCTGGCAAAGCGCCGCGCGTTTTCGATATAGTGGCGCGCGCTCCAGCGCAAGCCTTCGATCTGCTCGGGCGTGAGCTGACGCACCACCTTCGCGGGGCTACCCAGGATCATCGATCCATCGGGGAATTCCTTGCCCTCCGTGACCAGGGCCCCCGCCCCGACCAGGCAGTGTCGGCCGATACGCGCCCCGTTGAGCACCACGGCCCCAATGCCGATCAGCGACTCGTCCCCGATCGTGCAGCCGTGCAGCATGACCTGATGCCCCACGGTCACGTATTCGCCAATCGTGAGCGGGTAGCCGATGTCCGCATGCAGCACGCTGCCGTCCTGGATGTTGCTGCCGCGCCCCACGACGATGGGGTCGGTGTCGCCACGCAACACAGCGCCAAACCACACGCTCGTGTCTTCGGCCAGTTTGACACGCCCCATGACGGCGGCGGTGTCGGCCACGAACGCCGACGGGTGGACGTCAGGCACGAGATCGTCGAGTCGATAAATGCTCATCACTACAATTGTACGGATGCGCCCGCCGCCGTCCACTGCCCACCCCCGTATGGAGCTGCGCGCCCAGGCCCTGCAGGCGTTGACCGAGACCGACCCCGACGCCAAAGTGGCGCAGGTGCAGCGCCTGTGGCGCGCGTGGGACGAGCGCATCGCCCCGGGGGCAACGGCGGGTGAGGCAGGCGACGCACCGCTGGGGATCGACCCCGATGCCACCCTGACCCCACCCCCCGACCGACCGCTGCCGGGCCGGCCGGCGCGGCCGCACTTGATCGCACCGGGTTCGGTGCCGACTCGCTCGCCCTTCACCCTCGAGGGCCACGCCGCGCTGGTGCACGCCATTTGCCATATCGAGTTCAACGCCATCAACCTGGCGTTGGACGCGGTGTGGCGCTTCGCCGGGCTGCCGCTGGCGTTCTACCAGGACTGGCTGCGCGTGGCCGCCGAAGAGGCGCACCACTTCACGCTGCTGCGCGACCATCTACGCACACTCCCCCACCCAGGCGGTTCGCGCTGGGACTACGGCGACTTCGACGCGCACGATGGGCTGTGGACTATGTGCGAGCAAACCGCAGGGGACATCGTGGCGCGCATGGCGCTGGTGCCGCGCACGCTGGAGGCGCGTGGGCTGGATGCGACGCCGCTGATTCAAGCCAAGCTGCGGCGTGCCACCACCCCCGGCGCGCCGCAG
>NZ_CALIND010000049.1:0-20122 GCF_938045175.1 uncultured Tepidimonas sp. | reverse complement strand
AGCAGGTCGGGCCCGCCTCTGCGCACTCACATGTGGTCGATCATCACCTGCCCAAAACCCGAGCACGACACCTGCGTGGCCCCCTCCATCAAGCGCGCGAAGTCGTACGTCACGTGCTTGCTCTGGATGGCCTTTTCCATGGCGCTGATGATGAGGTCGGCCGCCTCTTTCCAGCCCATGTGGCGCAGCATCATCTCGGCCGACAGGATCTCGGAGCCGGGGTTGACATAGTCTTTGCCCGCGTACTTGGGTGCGGTGCCGTGCGTGGCCTCGAAGCACGCCACGGAATCGGACAGATTGGCCCCGGGCGCGATGCCAATGCCGCCGACTTGGGCCGCGAGCGCGTCCGAAATGTAGTCGCCGTTCAGGTTGGGGGTCGCGATCACCGAGTACTCCGCCGGACGCAGCAGGATCTGCTGCAGGAACGCGTCGGCGATCGAGTCCTTGATGACGATGTCACGCCCCGTCTTGGGGTTTTTGAACTTGCACCACGGGCCGCCATCGATGGGCTGAGCACCGAACTCGCGCTGGGCCAACGCATAACCCCAATCCCGGAAGCCTCCTTCCGTGTACTTCATGATGTTGCCCTTGTGCACCAGGGTGACGCTGGGCTTGTCGTTGTCGATGGCGTATTGGATGGCTTTGCGCACCAAGCGCTCGGTGCCTTCGATCGAGATGGGCTTGATGCCAATGCCCGACGTTTCCGGGAAGCGGATCTTGGTCACGCCCATCTCTTGGATCAGAAACTGGATGAGCTTTTTGGCCTTGTCGCTCTGGGCCGGGTACTCGATGCCGGCGTAGATGTCCTCGGAGTTTTCGCGGAAGATGACCATGTCGGTCTTCTCCGGCTCTTTCAGCGGCGAGGGCACCCCATTGAAGTAGCGCACCGGGCGCAGGCAGACGTAAAGGTCGAGCTCCTGCCGCAGCGCCACGTTGAGCGAGCGAATACCACCACCCACCGGCGTGGTCAGCGGCCCCTTGATGGAGACGACGTACTCCTTGAGCGCGTGCAGGGTTTCCTCGGGCAGCCAGACGTCAGGCCCATAGACGCGGGTGGATTTCTCACCGGCATAGACCTCCATCCAGTGGATCTTGCGCTGTCCCCCATAGGCTTTGGCCACCGCGGCGTCCACCACCTTGATCATCACGGGCGTGATGTCGACCCCAGTGCCATCTCCCTCGATGTACGGAATGATGGGATGATCGGGCACGTTGAGCGACATGTCCGCGTTGACGGTGATCTTCTGCCCGTCGGCAGGCACTTGGATGTGTTGGTACATGAGCGGGGTCTCCGTTGGTCTGAATGGTCCGCCGCGCCTGATGAGCGCCGCAGTCTACAATCGATTCTATCGAGAAAACCTGCGCGGACCTGACAGCGATGCGCCACCTCTTTCATTGGCCCAAGCGTGCAACTCCGCGTCGTCGAACGTGGCTGGTGCTGTTTGCGCTCATTCCCTTGGGCGTGAGCAGCGCGCCGCCTGCCAGCGAAGGGCAACCGCAAACCAACCTGCCCCGCGTGACGCTGCGCGCGGGTCTACACCTCATCCACGCACAGGTGGCCGCCACGCCCGAGCAGCGGGCGATCGGACTGATGTGGCGGCGCGAGCTGCCCGCCAACGAGGGCATGCTGTTCGTCTTTGAGCGCCCAGCCGTGCAGTGTTTCTGGATGAAAAATACGTACGTGCCGCTGACGGCCGCGTTCATTGCCGACGATGGGCGCATCGTCAACCTGGTCGACATGCGCCCGCTGGACGAAACCAGCCACTGCTCCCGCGAGCCGGTGCGCTACGTGCTGGAGATGACCCAGGGTTGGTTCGCACAACGCGGCATCGCCTCCGGCTTTCGCCTGGCGGGCGGCCCTTTTGGCGGCCGCTGACGCCAGCGCCGCCCTCGTCTCGACCTTCCTTCGGCCGACGCCCGCCAATGGCGTCGGCCACCGCCGTGATCAGGCGAAGTTGGCCTGCGCAAAGTCCCAGTTGACCAGTTTGTCGAGGAAGGTCTCGACGAACTTCTGGCGCAGGTTGCGGTAGTCGATGTAGTAGGCGTGCTCCCACACGTCCACCGTCAACAGTGCCTTGTCGGCCGTGGTCAATGGGGTGCCCGCGGCGCCGGTGTTGACGATGTCCACGCTGCCGTCGGGCTTCTTGACCAGCCAAGTCCAGCCCGAGCCGAAGTTGCCGACCGCGCTCTTGACGAAGGCGTCCCGGAAGGCGGCGTAGCTGCCCCATTTGGCGTTGATCGCATCGGCCAGCGGCCCGGTGGGCTCGCCACCACCGCCCGGCTTCATGCAGTGCCAGAAGAAGGTGTGGTTCCACACTTGGGCGGCGTTGTTGTAGATCGGGCTGGGGTTGGGTGCGCGGCGCACGATGTCTTCCAGCGCCATCGACTCGTACTCGGTGCCTTTTTGCAGGTTGTTCAGGTTGACCACATAGGCGTTGTGGTGCTTGCCGTGGTGGTACTCGAGCGTCTCTTTGGAGTAGTGCGGCTCCAGAGCGTCGATGGCGAAAGGCAGGGGAGGTAGGGTGTGTTCCATGGCGTTGTCCTCGTTGCAGTCAAAAAACCGACTGCCGCATTGTAGGGAAGACGCCGGACATCGCACAGGCGGGCCGCACGCACCCCCGCCGAGCGTGGGGATCAGGCCGGCTCGGTGGGGGATGGCTCCACGCCCGTCACGCGCACCTGCAGTCGCCCCTGCGAGAGGGCCACGCGCAGCGGTGCCCCCTCGTGGACCTGCGCTGTCGAGGTGACGACGCGGCCAACTTCATCGGTGACCAAGGCATAGCCGCGCTCCAATACCCGGTGCGGATCGAGCAGCGCCAGCTGCGCCTGCCAGCGCGCCAGCCGCAGCCGGTGGCGCTCCAGCGTGCGACTGACGGCCGAATGCCAACCCTGCTCCAGCCGCAGCCCGTGTTGGCGCCGGCGGTCGATGCCCATGACCAGCGCGCGCTGCAAGCGATGTTCGAGCGCCTGCACGCGCGCGCGCTCGCGGGCCGTGAGCGCCGAAGGGCGCCCCAGGCGCTGCGCCAGTCGGTCCAGGTGCTGAGCGTGGCCGTCGAGTCGGCGCCAGACGGCGCTGCGCAGCCGCTCCGCCTGCCGCTGCAGGCCGTCGAGCAGGGTCTGCCGGTCCGGTGCGCACAGCTCGGCGGCCGCCGTCGGCGTGGGGGCGCGCACATCGGCCGCAAACTCAGCCAGCGTAAAATCCGTCTCGTGCCCAACCCCACAGATCACGGGCATGGGTGCCTGCGCGACGGTGCGCACCACGTCCGGGTCGTTGAAGGCCCACAGGTCTTCCAGCGAGCCCCCACCCCGCACGAGCAACAGCACCGCGGGCTGGCCGTGGGTCTCGTGATCCTGATACGCCCGCCGCAACGCCGCGCACAGTTGCGCGGGCGCATCCGCCCCCTGCACCGCCGAGGGGTAGAGCCGAACCGGCAGGTACGGGGCCCGGCGCGCGAGAGTGGTGGCCACGTCGCGCAACGCCGCCGCATCCAGCGAGGTGACGACGCCGATACTCGACGGCCACGCAGGCAGCGCGCGCTTGCGCGCCCCATCGAACCACCCTTCGGCCTGCAATTGCGCCTTCAGGCGCAAAAACTGCTCGTAGAGCTGACCTTGGCCCGCAAGCCGCACGCGCTCGACGATGAGCTGCAAATCGCCGCGCGCGGCATAAACGTCGAGGCGGCCAAGCACTTCCACCTGGAGGCCGTCGCGCAGCGCCACCGCGCTGGCCTCGGCGGCGCGGCGAAAGAATGCACAGCGCAGTTGCCCCTGCGCGTCCTTGAGCGTGAAGTAGGCATGCCCGCTGCCCGCGCGCAGGTAGCCGCTGACCTCACCGCGCACGCGCACGGGGTTGAAGCGCGCACGCAACGCGTCGCCGACCGCGGTCACCAAGGCACCAACCGACCAAGTGGGTTCGTCAGCCGTCGCAGGCCAGGAAAGGTCATGCATGATCGATGCGAAGATGGTCCCGTAGGTGGCCCGATACCGGTGGCGGGCCGCGCGGGGCCAGTGACCGACTCGGTGCCCGATAATGCGCGGATCGCACCGCTGCACAGGAGATTGCCCTTGCTGTCGATCATACAGGCCGCCGGCTGGCCCATCTGGACGCTGATCGTGTGCTCGGTCCTCGGACTGGCCCTCGTCATCGAGCGCGCGTGGAGCCTGCGCACCACGCGCATCGTGCCGCCGCGGCTGCTGGACGAGGCCGTGCAGGCGAGCCGCCACGGCGTGCCGCCGCCTGCCGTCGTGGAACAGCTGGCCGACAACTCGGTGCTGGGCTCGGTGCTGGCCAGCGGACTGCGCGCCCTGCACGCCAACCCGCGTGCCACCGAAGCCGAGCTGCGCAGCGCGCTCGAATCCGCGGGACGCTTGGCGGCCGCGCAGTTGCAGCGCTACCTGGGGGCGCTGGCCACCGTCGCGTCGGCCGCTCCCTTGCTCGGACTGTTGGGCACGGTCATCGGCATGATCGAGATCTTTGGCTCGCAGGCCGGGCCGGGCGGACTGATGCCCGGCGGCGGCAACCCCGCACAACTGGCACACGGTATCTCGGTGGCGTTATATAACACCGCGTTCGGGCTGATGATCGCGATTCCAGCGCTCATTTTCTGGCGCTACTACCGCGCGCGGGTGGACGGTTTTTTGCTGCAGCTGGAGGTGGCGGCCGAGGCGTTTTTACACCACCTGCTGACACTGCGCCGCTGACTCTCGACTCCCCAGCGAGGCGTGCATGAACTTTCGACACGGCGACCGCGAAGAACCCGAGATCAACCTGATCCCGTTCATCGACATCCTGTTGGTGGTGCTGATCTTTCTGATGCTCACCACCACGTTCAGCCAAGCCACGGCGCTGCAGGTGAATCTGCCCGTGGCCAGCGACGAGCAGCCGCCGCGGGCACCTGCAGAAATCGTGGTGATGGTGGGCCCTGACGGACGCTATGCGGTCGCCAACCGCGTGCTGGAACAACACGGCGTGGACGCGCTCATTGAGGCGCTGCGCGCCGCGCGGCCGATCGGCCAACCAGGCAGCGATCCCATTTTGGTCATCCAGGCCGACGCCGCCGCCAGCCACCAGTCGGTCATCAACGTCATGGACGCGGCGCGCCAAGTGGGCCTGGTGCAAATCACCTTTGCCACCCAGCGCAGCCAGGGGCGCTGATGGCGCTGCCGGACCTGAGCGCCACCTGGAACGGGCGCGGTCCGCTGGCCGTTGGCCTGTTGCCCCTGGCCCTGCTCTACCGCGGTGCGCTGGCCCTGCGCGCCCTGCCCTGGCAGCTTGGCTGGCGCTGGCCCGCCCCGCTGCCGGTCCCGGTGGTGGTGGTGGGCAACGTGGTGGCCGGGGGGGCGGGCAAGACGCCAACGGTGATCGCCCTCGTCCAGCACCTGCAAGCCGCGGGCTGGCGGCCCGGCGTCGTCTCGCGCGGCCACGGGCGCACGGATCGCGCGGCCGTGCGCGTCTGCGACGACGCCACGGGCGACCCCGCACGGCTCGGCGACGAGCCGGCGCTGATTGTGCGCCGCACCGGCGCACCGTTGGCCGTGGGTTACGAGCGACCGGCCGCCGTGCGTGCGCTGCTGCAACGCCACCCGACGGTGGACATCGTGGTCAGCGATGACGGCCTGCAACACTGGGCGCTGGCGCGCGATCTGTCGATCATCGTGTTCGACCAGCGCGATGTCGGCAACGGCTGGCTGCTGCCCGCCGGCCCCTTGCGCGAGCCCTGGCCCGCGCCCGTCTGGGGCGGCGGGCCGGCGCTGGTGCTGCGCACCGACAAGCCAAGCGCGCCGCCCCGGCCGCACCCATACCCCGAATACCGAGCCACGCGCGCCCTGGCCGATGCGGCGCTGCCCGTCCCCGCTCCTGACGAGCCTCCCCTCCGTGCCTCGCAGCCCTTGGCCGACTGGGCCGCCGCGCGCACCCCGCTGGGTGCCCTGGCAGGCATCGCGCGGCCGAACGCGTTTTTTGCCATGCTGCGCGCGCGGGGGCTGACGCTGGTGCACACACTGGCGCTGCCCGATCACGCCCCGGCAGCCGCGCTGGGTGCCGCACTGCAGGCCGCAGCCACCACGGCCGGTGCCCCCCGGCATTGGCTGTGCACCGAAAAGGATGCCGTCAAGCTGCACGGCCAGCCGCTGCCCGATGGGGTAACGCTGTGGCAGGTGCCGCTGGTGCTGACGCCCGAGCCCGCGTGGTACGCCGCCATCGACCGTCACCTCCAGGCCTGGCGCCGCGCTCGCGCAGCCGACCGTGGCGCGCTATGATGCCCGCCATGGATCCCAAGCTGCTCGAACTGCTGGTCTGCCCGGTCACGAAGGGACCGTTGGTCTATGTGCGCGAAACCCAGGAACTGGTCTCGCGCGGCGCACGACTGGCCTACCCCATCCGCGACGGCATCCCCATCATGCTCGAAAACGAGGCCCGCGCGCTGGACGAGGCCGAACTCGACCGGCTGGCCCCGCCACGACCCGCCGTCGGCTGAGGGTGCCGGGCCATGCACGACGGGTTTCACGTCATCATTCCCGCGCGCCGCGCCTCGACGCGGCTGCCAGACAAGCCATTGGCCGACATCGGCGGCGCGCCCATGGTCGTGCGCGTGGCCCAGCGTGCGCAGGCCAGCGGGGCGCTGTCGTGCACCGTGGCCACGGACGACACCGAGATCGCGCGCGTCTGCCAGGACGCCGGCATCGCGGCGCTGCTGACCCGCGCCGACCACCCCAGCGGCAGCGATCGGCTGGCCGAGGCCGTGCAGCAGCTGGGCTTGCCGGACGACGCACTGGTGGTCAACGTGCAGGGCGACGAGCCCCTGATCGACCCGGCGCTGATTCGTGACGTCGCGCACGTACTGCGCGCGCGGCCCGATTGCGCCATGGGCACGGCCGCCCACCCCATCGCCACGGTGCAGGAGCTGTTCAATCCCAACGTCGTCAAGGTGGTGCTGGACCGGCAACACATCGCGCTGCTGTTCAGCCGCGCGCCGCTGCCGTGGTGGCGCGATGCCCCGCGCCACGACACCGTGCTGTCCCTCGACGATTGGCCGACCGACGCCCGGCCCCTGCGCCACATCGGGCTCTACGCGTACCGGGCCGGTTTTCTGCGGCGCTTTCCGTCGCTGCCGCCCGCGCCGCTGGAGCGCTGCGAGTCCCTGGAGCAGCTGCGCGTGCTGTGGCACGGCGAGCGCATCGCGGTGACGGTGAGCGACCGCGCGCCCGGCCCCGGCGTCGATACGCCGGAGGACCTGGCGCGCGTGCGCGCTCTATGGCAGCGCGACCACACCTGAGGACAACCCCGCACGGTATCGCACCCCCTGTAAGCCTGTGTCGGGATGTGCATGCTATTCTTGGGCGCTGGCCCCGTGCCAGCCGCCGCCGTCGGCCCAACGAGGAGACTCCGCGGCGTTGCGGCCCCATGACACGATCGCGACGAGTAAAGGAAACCCATGAGACTGATTCTGTTGGGCGCTCCGGGTGCTGGCAAAGGCACGCAGGCCGCGTTCATCTGCCAAAAATATGGCATTCCGCAGATTTCCACCGGCGACATGCTGCGCGCGGCGGTCAAGGCGGGCACCCCCTTAGGCATCGAAGCCAAGAAGGTGATGGACGCTGGCGGCCTGGTCAGCGACGACATCATCATCGGTCTGGTCAAGGAACGCATCGCCCAGCCGGACTGCGCCAACGGCTTTTTGTTCGACGGCTTCCCGCGCACCATCCCCCAGGCCGAGGCCATGCGCCAGGCGGGCGTGCGCATCGACTACGTGCTCGAGATCGACGTGCCGTTTGACGCCATCATCGAGCGCATGAGCGGGCGGCGCGTGCACCCCGCGTCGGGTCGCACGTACCACATCAAATACAACCCCCCAAAGGTCGACGGCAAGGACGACGTGACGGGCGAGGACCTGATCCTGCGCGACGACGACCGGGAAGAAACCGTGCGCAAGCGGCTAGACGTCTACGCGCAGCAAACCCGTCCGCTGGTGGACTACTACCGCCAATGGGCCGAGAAAGATCCGGCCCACGCCCCCAAATACCGCGCGATCAGCGGGCTGGGCACGGTCGAGGAGATCACGCAGCGCGTCTTTGCCGCGCTGGCCGACTGAGAAACGCGGCGGTCCGGCGGGCCCGCACCCTCACGCCAGGCCCGCCGCCTGCCACAACAGCTGCAGCGACAGCGACACGCGCGCCTTGGGCGGCGGCAAATCGGTGACGGCGAAACGCCGCTCGGCGCGGCCGCCCTCACCCGGCACAACTTCACCCTGGGGGCAGCGCGTCGTCACCCATACCGCAACGCCCTCGTCCTGCGCCTGGGCCAGCGCGGCCGCCAGCTGCTCGTGCAACGATCCGTTGCCCGTTCCCGCGACCACCAGCCCGGCCAGCGCATCGTCGGCATCGCGCCCCGCCATCGCCTCGCGGCGCTGACGTAGCAAGGCGCGCACCAGCGCCCCATCCGCGCCGCCATGGCTGGCCAGCCACTCCACCCGTGGCCAGCGTGGTGCGGCCAGCACGGCCTGCATCCGTGCGGCCTGCCGCGGATCAGCCGCCTCACCTGCCAGCGGTGCAGGCGGCGCCACCCAGCGCACGCGCCCCGCCTCCACCCAAGCGGCGGGGCCCGCATCGCCACCGCCAAACGCATCGGCGCGGGTGGGGTGCACTTTGGTCACCGTGCGCGCCGCAAAGACGCGCCCGGCCAGCGTCACCCACACGCCACCGGCGGCGCGCAGGCGGCCATCGACGGCCAGTGTCAGCGCATCGGCCAGGTTTTGCGGGCCATCGGGCGCCAGTGCCGACGCGGGCCGCATGGCGCCAACCAGCACCACCGGCCGCGCCGGCTGCAGCACCGTTTGCAGCAGCCAAGCCGTCTCCTCTAGGGTGTCGGTGCCGTGCGTGACGACGATGGCCCCCACATCGGGCTGCTGCAGCTGCGCGTGCACCGCGCCCAACAGCGCCTGCCACAGCGCCACCGTCATGTCCTTGCTGTCGACGTTGGCCACCTGCTGCGCCTGCACCCGCCAGCCCACGGGCGGCGCCATCCCCGCCACCAGATCGGCCACCGGTACCACCCCGGCCTGGTAGCCCACCACGTCGTGCGGCGAGGCCGCTCGCCCCGCGATCGTGCCGCCCATGCCCAGCACCGCGAGCACCGGTGCGGCGGCGCTGGGGTGGCCGCCGTCGATAGAAAATACGGGTTGCATCGTCACCTCCCGAGCGCCAAAAAACGAAACCCGACCGGCTAGGGTCGGGTTTTTCGTCTGCAGGACCAGCCAGAATGCTGGCGGAGTGAGAGGGATTCGAACCCTCGATGCGGGTTTTGGCCCGCATACTCCCTTAGCAGGGGAGCACCTTCGGCCTCTCGGTCATCACTCCGAAGAACCGCCATTATGCCCCAAGTCGAGGCGTCTGCGCGGCGGCGTGTGCAAAATCAGGCCCCTTGCAGCGTGTCCTCGGGCTGATCGAGGTCGAACTCGCGGTGCAGTGCGCGCACGGCCAGCTCCATGTATTTCTCGTCGATGACGACCGAGATCTTGATCTCCGACGTGGAGATCATTTGGATGTTGATGCCCTCGGCCGCCAAGCAGCGGAACATGCGGCTGGCCACGCCGACATGGCTGCGCATGCCGATGCCCACCACGCTGACCTTGCAGATGCGCGCGTCACCGACCACGTCGGTGGCGCCGAGCGCGGGCACCACCTGGCCTTTTAGCACGTCCAGCGCGCGCGCCAAGTCGTTGCGGTGCACGGTGAAGCTGAAGTCGGTGCGCCCGTCCTTGCCGACGTTTTGGATGATGACGTCGACGTCGATGTTGGCATCGGCCACCGCGCCCAGGATCTGGGCCGCGATGCCGGGTTTGTCGGGCACGCCCAGCACCGAGACCTTGGCCTCGTCACGGTTGAATGCGATGCCGGAGACGACGGCTTGTTCCATGGATTCGCCTTCCTCGAAAGTGATCAGGGTGCCGCTGCGGGCCTCTTCGTCGATGGGAATGTCCCAGGGGGTGAAGCTGGAGAGCACGCGGATGGGCACGCGGTACTTGCCGGCAAACTCCACGGAGCGGATTTGCAGCACTTTGGAGCCCATGCTGGCCATCTCCAGCATTTCCTCGAAGCTGATGCGCTCAAGGCGCCGCGCTTCGGGCACGACGCGCGGGTCGGTGGTGTAGACGCCGTCCACGTCGGTGTAGATCAGGCACTCGTCAGCCTTGATGGCCGCTGCCACCGCCACGGCGGAGGTATCGGAGCCGCCCCGGCCCAGCGTCGTGATATTGCCGCCCGCATCCACGCCCTGAAAGCCGGTGATGATGACGACCTTGCCCGCGGCCAGGTCGGCGCGGATGCGCTGGTCGTCGATGGCTTCGATGCGGGCCTTGGTGTAGGCACTGTTGGTGCGGATGGGCACCTGCCAGCCACAGTACGAGATGGCGTCGATGCCTTCGGCCTGCAAGGCGATGGCGAGCAGCCCCACCGACACTTGCTCGCCCGTGGCGGCGAGCTGGTCGAGCTCGCGGTAGTAGGCGGTACCCGGTTTTTCTGGCGCCACTTCTTTGGCCAAGCCGAGCAGGCGGTTGGTCTCGCCGCTCATCGCGCTGGGCACCACGACCATCTGGTGGCCGGCGCGCACCCATTTGGCCACCCGCTTGGCGACGTTGCGGATGCGCTCGGTGGAACCCATGCTGGTGCCACCGTACTTGTGAACGATCAGTGCCATGGAATCGTCTGATGAAGGGGCCCGCGCGGATGCGGGCAAACCTTGGCATTATAGGTGGCCATGCAACGCTTTCTGATCGCAACCGGTTCCCTGCTGCTGCTGGCGGGTCTGCTGTGGCCATGGCTGTCCAAACTGCCCTGGGGGCGACTGCCCGGCGATATCGCCATCGAACGCGAGGGCTTCAGTTTTTACTTTCCCCTGGGCACGAGTCTGCTGGTGTCGGGGCTGCTGTCGCTGCTGTTGTGGTGGTGGCGGCGCTAGCCGCATCGGGCTGCCACTGCAGGGTGTCGCCACAGCGGCGGATGCGTCCAGGCCCCAGACGTAGCTCGATGCGCTGCGCGCGCGTGCGCGCAGCAGCGATCTGCCGCGCCAGCGCCTGCCACTGGGCATCGCTGGCCTGCGCACCGTGCGCCTCGCGCAGCCACAGGCGCAGCGCGTTGATCAAGCGCGGCGGCGACAGGGCACGCAAAACGGGCAGCGCTGGGGGCACGCCGATGCGGGCCAGGTCTTCTTGGGCCAGTGTTTGCAGCAGCGCCTGCGCGCTGGCGGCATGGCGGGCGCTGCGGGCCACGGTCTGCGTCACCTGCGGAAAGGCTTGCAGCAGCGCCGGCAGCACCTGCTGCCGCAAGCGGTTGCGGGTGGGATGGGGGTCGGCGTTGGTCGGGTCCTCGACCCACGGCACGCGCGCCGCCGCCAGCTGGGCGCGCAGCTCGCGCCCGTCGGCGGTCAGCAGCGGGCGCGCCCATGTAACGCCATCGCGCTCCACACGCTCGGGCATGGCCGCGAGCCCCGGCAAACCCGCACCGCGCGTCAGCGCCAGCAGCACGGTCTCGATCTGGTCCAGCGCGTGATGTCCCAGCAGCACTGCTGCCGCGCGGCGCCCACGCGCCACCTGGGCCAGCACCGCGTAGCGGGCGGCACGGGCCGCCTCCTCGGGACTGCGGCCCGGGGGCAGGGCCACTTGCACCCGCACGCCCTGCCACGCCACGCCCCAGGCGGCACAACACTGCTCGGTGTGCGCGGCAAAGGCATCGGCCGCCGCCTGCAGGCCGTGGTGTACATGCACCGCCACCACCCGCGTCCCCCAGCGCGCCAGCGCCGCCAACAACAGGGCGGTGGAATCGGCCCCACCGCTGAAAGCGACCAGCAACGGCGCGTCCCCCCGGTCGAGGTCCGGGTGGCGCAGCGCCCAGTCGGCCAGCGCCCGTGCCGCGGCGTCAGGCGCGGGCGGCCTTGGTGTCGGTAAAGCGCCCGTAGGCGTTGAGCCGGGCATGGCGGCGCGCGATCAACTCGGCCGGATCCAGGTCGGCCACCTGCCGCAACGCCTCGGCCAGCGCCCGCTTGAGCATGGCCGCCATCTGCTGCGGGTCGCGGTGCGCCCCGCCGACGGGTTCGTTGACGATTTTGTCGATCAGGCCCAGCGCCTTGAGTCGGTGCGCGGTCAGCCCTAGCGCTTCGGCGGCTTCTGGGGCCTTGTCGGCGGTCTTCCACAAGATGGAGGCACAACCCTCAGGGCTGATGACGGAGTACACGGCGTACTGCAGCATCAGCACCTGATCGGCCACGGCGATCGCGAGCGCCCCGCCCGAGCCGCCCTCGCCGATGATGGTGCTGATGATGGGCACCTCGAGCTGCGCCATCTCGTAGATGTTGCGGCCGATGGCCTCGGACTGGTTGCGCTCCTCGGCGTCGATGCCGGGATACGCGCCCGGCGTGTCGACGAAGGTAAACACCGGCAGGCGGAACTTTTCGGCCAGCTTCATGACGCGCAGCGCCTTGCGGTAGCCCTCGGGCTTGCTCATGCCGAAGTTGCGCAGCGCGCGCTCCTTGGTGTCGCGGCCCTTTTGGTGGCCGATGACCACACAGGGTTGCCCCTGAAAGCGCGCCAGGCCGGCGACGATGCTGAGGTCGTCGGCAAAGTGGCGATCCCCGTGCAGCTCCGTCCAGTGGGTGAAGATTTCGCGCACATAGTCCAGCGTGTAGGGCCGGTCGCTGTGGCGCGCAATCTTGGTCACCTGCCACGGGGTGAGCTTGCTGTAGATGTCTTTGGTGAGCTGCAAGCTCTTCTGGCTCAGGCGCTCGATCTCTTCCGAGATATCGACCGCCGACTCGGTCTGCACATAGCGCAGCTCTTCGATCTTGGCTTCGAGTTCCGCGATCGGCTGCTCGAAATCCAGAAAATTGCGTTTGGCCAAGGTGTCTCTCCACGGGCGCTCGCGGCCCTAGTGTCACCGACTCGGGGGCACACCCACCGCCGGTCCGGGGGGGTTGGGGTTTTAGTACGCCACCGGCACCGGGTCCAGCGAGCGCCAAATATACCAAGTCGCCACGCTGCGGTACGGGGCCCAGGCGGCCGCCACCTCACGCGCGTCGCTGCGGCTGACGGGCTCGCCCGAAAAATAGCATTGGCTGATGCCGCGCAGCAAACCCACGTCGTCCAGCGGCAACACGTCCGGCCGCATCAGGTGGAAGATGAGAAACATCTCCGCCGTCCAGCGACCGACGCCGCGAATCGCCACCAGCTCACGGATGATGGCCTCGTCGTCCATGGCGTGCCACGCCGCCGGGTCGATCCGGCCCTCGGCAAAGTGGCGCGCGAGGTCATGCAGATACTCGACCTTGCGCGCGCTCAGCCCCGCGGCGCGCAGCGTGTCGTCGGGGCACGCCAGCACCGCATGCGGCGTGCAGTCACCCACGCAGGCCAGCAGCCGCTCCCACACCGACTGCGCGGCTTTGACCGAGATCTGCTGGCCCACGACGCTGCGCGCGAGCGTACCGAACGGATCGCCGCGCGACTGCAGGCAAGCGCCGGCAAACTGCGGGATCAGGCGCGCCATGACGCGGTCGCGACCGACCAGGTGCGTGCACGCCTCGCCCCAGTAGGGGGGCACGACACCGCCTGCCGCCGGGGGATCCCGGTCCAGCGCGGCCCCGCGACGTTGTCCGGCGGCGGCAGTCACGCGCGCTCCCAGGTCGTGCCTTGCGGACCGTCCTTGAGCACGATGCCTTGCGCGGCCAGCTCGGCCCGGATGCGGTCCGCGGTGGCGAAGTCACGCGCCGCTTTGGCAGCTGCCCGCTCGGCAATGCGCTGGGCGATCGCCGCTTCGTCCAGTCCGGCACCAGCGCGCAGAAACGCCTGCGGATCCTGCTGCAGCAGTCCGAGGGTGCCGCCCAGCGCGCGCAGCAGGCCGCTGGCGGCGGCGTCGCGCGTGCGGTTAACCTCGGCCGCCAGGTCGAACAACACCGCCAGTGCCTCGGGCGTGCCAAAGTCCTCGTCCATCGCGGCCTTGAAGCGTGCCGCATGCGGCTCCGCCCAGTCGATGGTGACCGTCTGCGGTGGCACGGCGGCCAGCGCGGTGTAGAGCCGCTTGAGCGCCGCACGCGCGTCTTCGAGGTGCTGGTCGCTGTAGTTGAGCGGGCTGCGGTAGTGCGCGCGCACGATGAAAAAGCGCACCGTCTCGGCGTCGAACTTTTCCAGCACCTCGCGGATGGTGAAAAAGTTGCCCAGGCTCTTGGACATCTTCTCGTTGTCCACACGCACGAAGCCGTTGTGCATCCAGATCTGGGCCAGCGGCTTGCCGGTGGCGCCTTCGCTCTGGGCGATTTCGTTTTCGTGGTGGGGAAACTGCAGGTCGGCGCCGCCGCCGTGGATGTCGAAGCTCTCGCCCAGCATCTCGCAGCTCATGGCCGAGCACTCGATGTGCCAGCCCGGCCGCCCCAGGCCGTAGGGGCTGTCCCATTTGGCCTCATCGGGCTCCTCGGGCTTGGCGGCCTTCCACAGCACGAAGTCGAGCGGATCGCGCTTGCCGTCGCCCACCGCCACGCGCTCGCCCGCACGCAGCTCGTCGATCGACTTGCCCGACAACTTGCCATAGCCGGGGAAGGCCCGCACCGCGTAGTTGACGTCGCCGTTGTCGCTGCGGTAGGCCAGGCCCTTGGCCTCCAGCCGCTCGATCAGGCCCACCATCTGGGGCACGAATTCGGTGGCCCGCGGCTCGAACGTGGGTCGCTCGATGCCCAGCGTGTCGGCGTCGGCGTGCAGGGCCGCCACCATGCGGTCGGTCAGGCTGCGGATGGTTTCGCCGTTTTGCAGCGCGCGGGCGATGATCTTGTCGTCGATATCGGTGATATTGCGCACGTAGGTCACGCGATAGCCGCTGGCCTTGAGCCAGCGCTGCACGACGTCGAATGCCACCATAGAGCGCGCGTGCCCCAGGTGACAGAGATCGTAGACGGTCATGCCGCAGACGTACATGCGAACGTGGCCGGGCTCCAGCGGCACGAGCGGATCGAGCCGGCGCGTGAGCGAGTTGTAGATGCGCAGGGTCATGGCAAAACGGGGCCCAGCGAGTCATGAACCCGCGGGCTACAATCAGTGCAAAGGCGCGTATTGTGCACCGATGCCCGAGTTGATTCATCCCCCCTCCCCCACCACCCAGCGCCCCCCCCGCCGGCCGCGTGTGCCACGCCTGGGTGCGCTCGCGCTGCTGAGTCTGGCACTGGGCGTGTTGTCGCCTGCGCTGGCGCAATCCGCATCACCGGCCGCGCCGTACGCCGACGTCCAGCGCCTCATCGCCACCCAGTCCTGGCCGCTGGCGCAGCAGCGCCTGCAGCAGTGGCTGCAGGATCATCCCGGCGACCCGCAGGCCCGCCTGCTGCTGGGCGTGGTGCTGGCCGGCCAGGGCGACGTCGACGCGGCGCGCCAGGTGTACGAAGCGCTGATCCAGGCCTACCCCGAACTGCCCGAACCGCACAACAACCTGGCGGTGTTGCACGCGGCGCACGGTCGGCTGGCCGAGGCACGCGCAGCGCTCGAAGACGCCATTCGCGCCAACCCCGACTACGCCACGGCCCACCGCAACCTGGGCGACGTATACGCCCGGCTGGCGCTGGGCCACTGGCAGCGCGCGCTGGCGCTACAACCCGACATGCCCGAGTTGCGCGAGCGCGCGCAGGCGCTGCGCTCGCTGCTGCAGCCGCCTGTCCCGGCCACTCGTTGACCCTCGACCGCTTTGCTTGCCATGCATCGTCCGACACCACCCGTGCACCGCCGCGCCCTGCTGGGCCTGCTGGCCTGCGGCGCCGCCGTGGGCTGGACCGCCGCGCGCGCCCAAGCCGCGCCCACCCCGTCCGGGGCGAAAAGCCCCTCCTCCACCGGAGCCCGTTCCATGAACCCCCAAGTCGAACTCCACATCGCCGGCCACGGCGTCATCACGCTCGAACTCGACGCCGCCAAGGCGCCCAAGACGGTCGAAAACTTTTTGCAATACGTGCGCGACGGGCATTACGACGGCACGATCTTTCACCGCGTCATCGATGGCTTCATGATCCAGGGCGGCGGCTTTGAGCCGGGCATGAAGCAAAAGCCCACGCGCGCGCCGATCGAAAACGAAGCCACCAACGGCCTGAAAAACGACCGCTACACGATCGCGATGGCGCGCACGCAAGCCCCGCACTCGGCCACGGCGCAGTTTTTCATCAATGTTGCCGACAACGGGTTTTTGAACCACACCGCCCCCACCCTGCAGGGCTGGGGCTACGCGGTGTTCGGCAAGGTCAAATCCGGCACCGAGGTGGTCGACGCCATCCGCAAGGTGGCCACCGGACGCCGGGGCTTCCACGACGACGTGCCGCTGCAAGACGTGGTGATCACCAAGGCCGTTGTCGTCAACCCCTGACGGCGCACCGGCGCCTGCCATGGACGGCCCCACGCTGCGCGACCGCATCGATGCGCCGACCACTTGGCGCCGCGTCGACTGCGTGTCGGATGTGCACTTGCACGCCCAAGACCCAGCAACCGCACGCGCTTGGTTGTCGTACCTGGCTGCCGCCCCGTTCGATGCGCTGCTGATTCTGGGTGACCTGTTCGAGGTATGGGTGGGCGACGACGTGCTGACGGCCGACCCGGCCCTCGACCCCGAGATCGCCTTCGCACAGGCGCAGGCGGGCGCGATCGGCGCCCTGGCGCGTCGGCGGCCCGTGTACGTGATGCACGGCAACCGTGACTTCTTGTTGGGTGCCGCCTTTGCCGCCGCCACGGGTGTCGAGCGGCTGGCCGACCCGACCCGGCTCGAGTGGGGCGGCGTGCGTTGGCTGCTCAGCCACGGCGACGCCTGGTGCCTGGACGACGGCGACTATCAGGCGTTTCGCGCCGAGGTGCGCGCCGCGCCTTGGCAGGCGGCGTTTTTGGCACAACCCCTGCCGCAGCGGCTGCAGCAGGCCCGCGCCCTGCGCGAACGCAGCCAAGCGCACCAGGCCCGGCAACGGGCCAGCGGACGCCCGCCCACCGACGTCGATGCCGCCACGGCCGCGCGCGCCGTGGCCGACGCGGGCGCGGCGGGGTTGATCCATGGACACACCCACCGCCCTGGCGCGCACCGCCTGCCGGGCGGCGCCTGGCGCTTGGTGCTCAGCGACTGGGACGCGGCAGCCCACCCGGCGCGACTGCAGGTGCTCAGCCTGGATGCGCAGGGCGGCTGGCAGGCGCGCGCCCTGCCCGACGCCCTGGCCCCATGAGCGTCACCGCCCCCACACCAGACCCGGATTGGATGCGTGGACTGCGGCGGCTCGCCCGCACATGGCGGCGCTGGCTGCAGCGCTGGCAGCGCCGTCGGCGTGCCCAGCGCGGCGACGGCAGCGCCATCCCGGACGCCTTGTGGAACCCCGTGGTGGCGGCATTGCCGCCGCTGCAGGCGCTCGACGCCAACGAGCGCGCACGCCTGCGCGACCTGTGCGCCGCCTTTTTGGCGCGCAAAGAGTTCAGCGGCGCACACGGGCTGGTCGTCGACGATCGCATGGCGCTGCTGGTGGCCGCGCAGGCGTGCCTGCCGCTGCGCCACCGCGGGCTGGCGGCGCTGGCGTGGTACGACGATTTCGTCGGTATCGTCTTGCACCCGGACGAGGTGGTGGCCCCCCGCCGCGTGCGCGACGACGCGGGTGTGGAACACATTTACGAAGAAGAACTGGCCGGCGAGGCCATGCAGGGTGGCCCCATCGTGCTGGCGTGGCCGCGCGTGCAGGGCGCCAGCCCCACCGCGCCGGGAGTCGGCCACAACTTGGTGATCCACGAATTCGCGCACGCGATCGATCTGCACGGCAAACCACTGGGCCAGCCCGCTGATGGTTGCCCGCTGCTGCCGCCCGGTTTTTTGGGGCTGTCCGACGCGCAGGCGCGGCGCCATTGGCACGACGTGCTGCACGAGGCGCTGGCGGTGCACCGCGAGCGCGTGGCCCTGCACGAGCGCTTCGGCGGCCCAGCCCCCTGGCTGGACGCGTATGGCGCCGAGTCACCGGCGGAGTTCTTTGCCGTCGCGTGCGAGGCGTATTGCGTGGCGCGCGAACGGCTGGCAGCCGAGCATCCGCGGCTGGTCGAGCTGTTCGATGCGTTTTTCGGCCGCCCACCCGATGCGACCACGGGCACGGGCGCGGGCGGGTTGGGTGACCGCAGCGTCAGCGGCGCAGCAACACCCTGAGCGCGGCCTGCAGACGCCGCTCGGCCGCCGGGTCGTGCGCACTGGCCAGCACCTGCGCCACGTCCTGCGTCCAGGTCTCGGCGGGGCCGGGCTCGTGTCGGCGCGTCAGCAGCTGCAACTGCAATTGGCGCCGGGCGTCCAGGTGCTCGGCTGGGGTCGGCACCTCGGCCGCGATCTCCAGCCGCAGCAAGGCCTGCATCGCCTGGGCCGCATCGGCGGGGGGGCGCTGCAAGGCTTGCACCCAGGCGCTGCGCGCCGCCGCGGCCTGGCGCCCGCCCAACTGCTGCGCCGCGGGTATGCGGGCCGGGTCGCGCGTCGCCCAGGCGGCCAGCAGCGCCGACAACGCCTCGCCCTGGGTACGGGCGGCCAACTGGCGCAGCTTTGCCTCTGCCTGCTCGAGGGCCTGCCGCTGGGCTCGAAACGCCGCATCCCCCAAACGCGGGCGTGGCGCCACATCGCTGCGCGCAGGGCGCGGCGGCCGCTGCGCGCGCAGCGACGCGCCCTTGTCTGCGGGCCCACTGCGCGCCGCCACCGGGGCAGCACCGGGGCGATCGTCACCCCGGCGCGCGACCACGGGCCGTGGCCCGGCACCCGCCGCTTCGGGCGTGGCGGCACTGGCATCCGGCGCCGACTCGGCCGGGGCAGCCGCCGCGCTCACCGGGTCCTCGTCGGCCACCCCTTCGCCCTCGGCGGCCGCGCGCAAGGCCGCCATGGCGGCGCGGATCTGCTGCGCGTCGTCGCTGGCGCACGCTGCCTCCAGCGCCCGGGCCGCGTCGAGCACGGCGGCGTCGAGCCGGCTGGTGACGGCCTGCGCCTTGTCGCGCTCGGCGCTCTTGCGGGCAAAGGCGGCGTCGATGGGCTGGCGGAATGCCTCCCACAGCTTTTGTTCCTTGCGGCGATCCAGGGGCACGCGGTGCGCCTCTTCCTGCCAGCGCTGCTGCAGCGCTTTGACGGCATCGAGCCGCAGGCGCGGCTCGGCAGCCAGCGCCTGGGCCTCGGCAATGAGCGCCTGCCGCCGCGCCACGCTGTCGGCCTGCGCCGCCTCGATCCGCTCGTGGGCCGCGGCCATCGCCGCTTTCCACAGCGGCTGCAGCTCGGCAAAGGTCTTTTCACTCACGTGGCCGCCCTGGCGCCAGCGTTCGGCAAAGGCATGCAAATCGCGCAGCTGCGCGCGCCAGTCGTCGCTGTCGGCGTGGGCGGCCGTCCAAGCCTTGACCTCCTCGATGAGGGCCAAGCGCGCCTGGCGCGCAGCTTCGTTTTGCGCTTTGAGCTCGCGCCGCCAGGCCTCCACCGCCTGATACGCCTGGTTGCATGCCTCGTCGAAGCGCTTCCACAGCGCGTGGTTCGAGGTGCCCCCCTGGTCGATTTGCTTCCACTGCTCGCGCAGCTGCCGGATCGTTTCCTGCAGCTTGCGCCCGGTGGGGCGCTCGGTCTCCGGCCCCTGGGTCAGGGCCAGCGCCTGGGCCAGCAGCCCCTCGCGCAACTGGTCGGCGCGCCAGCGCTGCCAGTCTTCCAACTCTTTGGCCTTGGCCAACGCCGCTTGGGCGCGTGCCTCGAGCTCGGGGCCCGCATGGCGACCGTGCACTTTGACCGCATGGCGCAGTTCACCGGCGTAGCGCCCCATCGCCTTGGTGTGGCCCTCGGCCAGCTCACGCTCCAGCGCCTCGATGGCCGGCAGCAACACCGACTGCGCCAACGCCTGCACCGCCTTCGGCACGGGCACAGCGCTTTCCTCGCGCGCGGGCGATGGCTCGCCGCGCGCGGCGCGAATCTCGTCGGCCCAGACCGGCACGCCGGGCAGGGGCGCTTGGCCGTCGGCCAGCGCCGCCACCGCCTGCGCCAGCGCGGCATCGAAAGCTTGCCACACCGCCTCGAGCTGCTGGCGTGCGCCGTCGAGCTGGGCCGGGTAGCGCGGATCAAGATCCGCCCAGCCGGGCGACTCGACCAACGCCGCTGC
>NZ_CALIND010000048.1:0-6906 GCF_938045175.1 uncultured Tepidimonas sp. | reverse complement strand
GGGCGTCAGCGTGGGCGCGGCGGGTCAGACGATGACGGTCTACGCGCTGGCCAACGCCATCCTCGCCCCGCTGCTGCTGGCCACCACGGCCCGGTGGCCACGCGCCACGGTGTTGCGACTGGCGCTGGGCCTGTACGCGCTGGGCGCGCTGCTGGGCGCCGTCGCGCCCAACCTGGCCATGCTGATGGCGGGCCGCGTCCTGATGGGAGCGGGCGCCGTGTTCACGCCCGTGGCGGCAGGACTGGCGGTCCAGATGGCCGGCCCGGCCCAGCGCGGGCGAGCGCTGTCGCGCACCTTCCTGGGTATGAGCCTGAGCTACGTGCTGGGCATGCCCTATGGCGCCTGGGTCGGGCTGCAGTGGGGCTGGCGCTGGCCGCTGCTGACCGTGGGCCTGGCCGCGCTGGGAATGGTCTGGGCATTGCAGCGCAACCTCCGCCGCGGCGTGTCCGCCGGTGCGACGCCGCTGGTGGGTGTCGGCGCCCTGCTGCGGCGGCGCGACGTCGTGTCGGCGCTGCTGCTGACGCTGCTGTATTTCACGGGCATTTTCATCGTCACCGCTTACATGGGGCCGGTGCAGCTGGCCTTGAACCCGCTGAGCCCGAACGGACTGAGCGCTCTGCTGGCCGGCATCGGTCTGGCGGGCGTCGCTGGAACGCTCCTGGGGGGATGGGCTGCCGACCAACTGGGCCCGCGGCGCACGATCGCGCTGCTGCTGGGCATCCTGTCGCTGGTCATGGTGGCCGTGCCATGGACGGCCGGCCACCTGGCGTGGACGGCGGCCGTGTTTGCCGTGTGGACGGTGTGCGGCTTCGGGCTCATGACGCCGCAGCAATCCCGCCTGGCAGAGCTGGCCTTCACACAAGCCCCGTTGTTGCTGAGCGTGAATGCCTCCATGGTCTATATCGGCACGGCGCTGGGTTCGGCCATCGGCGGTGCCGCGCTGGCCGTCGTCGGCTTCGAACGCTTGTCCTGGCTGGGCGCACTATTCGTCGCAGCGGCGCTGGCCACGCTCGCGCTGCCGCCCGGCGGACCGCAGCGGCCGCGCCGCGCCGAATGAACTCGTCGCCCCCCGGACATCCGAAAGCCCGCTATCATCGCATTCATGCGGCGATGGATGCTTTGGTGCTTGCTGGTACTGCTGCCCTGGCGCTTGTGGGCGGCGGGCACCATGCCGCTGCAGCCGTGCGCCGCTGACGCGTCGGCCGGGTACGTCGCCGCCAGCATGGCACTGGCGCCAGCGCATGGCCCTTCTCACGCCGATCATGGATCGCTTCACGGCGCCCCTGAGGACGCCTCCGTGCAGCCATCCGCAGGCACACACGCGGGCTGTGACCCGTGGGCAGCTGCAGGCCATGCCGCGTGCGCTGTGTGTGACGTCTGTCACAACCCGCCGCTGGTCCTGTCTCACCCGGCCCGGGCGTCCGACAGCATCAAGCACCACTGGGCGCTGACCCAGGTGCCCCTGCCCCCCACCCTCCTTCCGGCACCGCCGCGCAAGCCCCCGATCGCCTGAACACCGCTGCACCGTCTCGGCCGCCTACGGGCTGCCGTGCGTTCTGAGGTTTTTTCAGGAGATCGACCATCATGCCGTACCCCCCGATGGGCTGGCGCCTGCTGGGCCTGTTGGCCTTGGCTTGGCTGCCGACCGCCCATGCCCAAGTCCACAGCCACCCGGCTCCCAAATCAGACCGGGTGCCCGACACCCCACACACAGCGGCTGCGGCCCCTTTGCCCACTGCTGATCCGGCCGCCGCCTGGCGTGCCGCCAACGACACGGTGGGCGCGTTCCCGCGCGGGCATGCAGACCTGCTGCGCTGGGAACAGGCCCAGGGCTGGACCGGTGCGCCGGCCGACGACGAACCGCCGCGGGATCCGCTGACCCTGGACGCCGCCGTCCAGCATGCCCTGCGCGCCGATGCCGCCTGGCTGCTCATGCCCACCTTCAGCGAGCGCGAGCGGCGCCAGCGCGCCCAAGCCGCCACCCGCGTGGCGCTGGCGGCGCAAACGGCCTGGATCGACGCCGTAGCGGCGCGTGAGCAAAGCCGCCTGGCCGAACGGATGGCCGAGGCGGCCGACATCGGCCACGAGCTGGCTCGGCGCATGCACCAGGTGGGCCACTTCAGCGCCGAGCGCCTGCAGCGCGAGGCGCTGGTGCTAGAGAACGTGCAGGCACGTCTGCAGCAGGCACGCTGGCGCGAGCAACAGGCACTGCTTCGGCTGCGCCAGCGGCTGGGGTTGGCCGACCCACCCACGGCGCTGGCGCAACGCTTGCCCCCGACCTTGCCCGCCCCCCCTGCGCCCCCCGACGAGGGGCAGCGCCCCCAGTTGGCCACCCAACAGCGCGACCACGACCCGGCATGGGAGCAGGTGCAACAAGACGCCGAGCGGACGCGGGCCGCGCTGGCGCCGGCCACCTGGGCGCTCATCGAGCGCGCGCTGGCCGATGCGACCCGCGCTAACCTCGACGCCGCGCTGGCCGACCGCGATCCGCCCACGCGCCGCTGGCCCCACGCGTGGGGAGAAGCGCTGCTCGCCCAGCAAGCGCAAGCGCAGCGGGCGCAACAGCTCGACACCGATCTGGAGCTGGCGCTCGCTGCAGCGCACCACCAGACGCAGCGCTGGCAGCAGACCCAGCAGCGCCTGCTCCCGCTGGCCCAAGCGCTCGAAGACGAAACCCTGCTGCGCGTCAACGGAATGCTGGCCAGCACCTGGGATTTGCTGGCGGCCACGCGCGAGCGCTTGGCCACCCAACAAGCCAGCGTGGCCGCCGCGCGCGATGCCTGGCTGGCCTGGCTGGACTTGCAAGCGGTGCTGGCCGCACTGCCCTACACACCGCGCGCCGACGGCCCCGTCGGTGACGCCGCCACCCCCGCCGCGAAAGGACACTGATCATGCAACGACGTCGTTTTTTCACTCAAGCGCTGGTGGGCACCGCCGCGGTGGCCAGCGCCGCGGTGGGCCGCCACGCGCTGGCGGGTCTGCCCGAGCCCGTCATCCGCACGAGCACGGACACCGCCGCGCCATGGACGCCGCCGGGCGTGACTGGCGCCGGTCGACCCTACCGGCCCGTCGTCACCCTCAACGGCTGGACGCTGCCGTTTCGCATGAAGGACGGGGTCAAGGAGTTCCACCTGGTGGCCGAGCCCGTGGTGCGCGAATTCGCCCCCGGCTTTTCGGTCAACCTGTGGGGCTACAACGGCAGCAGCCCCGGCCCCACGATCGAGGTGGTCGAGGGTGACCGGGTGCGCATCTACGTCACCAACCGGCTGCCCGAGCACACCACCATTCACTGGCACGGACAGCGCCTGCCCAACGGTATGGACGGGGTGGGCGGCCTCAACCAGCCGCAAATTCCGCCGGGCCAGACATTCGTCTACGAATTCGTCGCCCGCCGCCCCGGCACCTTCATGTACCACCCCCATGCCGACGAGATGGTGCAGATGGCCATGGGCATGATGGGCTTTTGGGTCACCCACCCCAAGGGCCGACACCCCTGGATCGCCGACGTCGATCGCGACTACTGCTTCTTGCTCAACGCCTTCGACGTCACGCCCGGAGCGCGCACGCCCAACGTCAACACCATGCTCGACTTCAACATTTGGGCCTGGAACAGCCGCGTCTTCCCCGGCATCGACCCGCTGGTGGCGCGCCTGGGCGAGCGGGTGCGGGTACGCGTCGGCAACCTCACCATGACCAACCACCCCATCCACATCCACGGCATCGAGTTCGAGGTCACCGGCACGGACGGCGGCCCCACGCGGCCCGAATCGCGCTGGCCCGAGGTCACGGTGGACATCGCGGTGGGCCAGATGCGGCAGATCGAATTCATCGCCGACGAGGAAGGCGACTGGGCCATGCATTGCCACAAGAGCCACCATACCATGGGTCCGATGGGGCATGGCGTGCCCACCATGATCGGTGTCGACCACCGCGGGCTGGTGCACCGCCTGCAGCGGCTGGTGCCCGACTACATGGTCATGGGCGAGCGCGGCATGGCCGACATGGGCGAGATGGAAATGCCGCTGCCCGACAACACCGCCCCCATGATGACGGGCCGCGGCCCCTATGGCCCGATCGAGATGGGCGGCATGTTCACCACCCTGAAGGTGCGGCGCGACCTGGCACCCGGCGACTACCGGGACCCGGGCTGGTACCGACAGCCGCCCGGCACCCAAGCCCGGCCCGCTGCCAACGTGGCTGCCCCGGCCGACGCGCGGTCGCCGCAGCCCGCGCCCGCCGCTGCCCCCTACGACGCCCGCAAACCCCAAGGAGCTCACCATGGTCATCACCATTGAACGTCTGGCGGCACTGGCGCTGGCCGCTTGGCTGCCCTTGAACGCCGCCGCCCACGGCCCCCAGGGCCACCACGGCAGCCATGGTGCCCCCGCGCGCGCCGCCATGCTAGCCGAGCAAAAGCCCTGGGGTATCGCTGGCGATCCGGCCCGCGTCAGCCGCACCATCGAGATCCGCATGAGCGACGACATGCGCTTCACCCCCGACCGGCTGACCGTGCGCGAGGGCGAGACGGTGCGGCTGCGCGCGGTCAACCGTGGCCGCGTCCTGCACGAAATCGTCATCGGCACGCCCGAGGAACTCGCCGCCCACGCCGAACTCATGAAAAAACACCCGGGCATGGAACACGACGAACCGTACATGGCACACGTGGCCCCGGGCCAGACGGGCGAGATCGTGTGGCATTTCAACCGCCCCGGTGACTTCGAGTTCGCCTGCCTGATACCGGGCCATTTCGAGGCCGGCATGGTCGGACGTATCCGGGTCGAACCCGCGCAGAAGGGGAACACGCGATGAAACGACGCGACTGTCTCAGACTGAGTGCAGGCTGGATCGCCGCCAGCGCCGCGGGGTTGGCGCTGGCACAAGCGCCCGAAGCCCCGCAGGTGGAGGTGTGGAAAGACCCCAACTGCGGCTGCTGCAACGACTGGATTCGCCACCTGCAAGCGCACGGGTTTCGGGTACGGGCGCACGACGTGGGCAACACCGCCGCACGCCAGCGGCTCGGCATGCCCCAGGCGCTGGGTTCGTGCCACACCGCGCGCGTGGGGGGCTATGTGATCGAGGGCCACGTGCCCGCCAGTGACATCCAACGGCTGTTGCGCGAGCGTCCGGCGGCGCTGGGACTGGCCGTGCCGCGCATGCCGGTCGGCAGCCCCGGCATGGACGGCCCCGAGTACGGTGGCCGCCGCGACCCGTACGATGTATTGCTGGTGCAGCGCGACGGCACTACCCGGGTCTATGCCAGCTACCACCAGACACAGGCGCCGACCGCTGCCACACCGGGGGCGGAGCCCGGTTGGGCCGACGGCGAGGTGCGTCGCCTCGACCCGAGCGCGGGCAAGATCACGCTGCGCCATGGCGAGATCGCCGAGTTGGATATGCCGCCCATGACCATGGTCTTTCAGGTGCGTGACCCGAGTATGCTGCAAGGCCTGCAAGTGGGAATGAAAGTGCGCTTTCGCGCCCAGAAACACCAGGGCGCGTATGTCGTGACCGAGATCAAACCCGCGCCATGACGGTTTGGGCTAGCATGCTTGCCATGACGACCGTGACCGACGCCTTGCTCATCACCGCGGACAACGCGCTGCGTACGCTGCTGGCCCCGCACCACGCGGCACGCCCCACACCGGGTGCCGCGTCGGGGCAACGTAGCGAGGCGGCGCCACTGTCGCCCGAGGAGCGGCGCTTGTCGGGGGCGCTCATGCGCGTCAACCACGTCGGCGAGATCTGCGCCCAGGCACTCTACACCGGCCAGGCGCTGGCCGCGCGCTTGGGACCGGGCGACGCCCGCACGCGCGAGCGCACCGCCCGCCATCTGGAGGCTGCCGCGCAGGACGAAACCGACCACCTGGCGTGGTGTCAGCAGCGGCTGGACGAACTGGGCGACCGCCGCTCGCTGCTGTGCCCGCTGTGGTATGCCGGGGCGCTCGCCATCGGCCTGGGTGCCGGGCTGGCTGGGCGCGGCATCAGCCTGGGCTTCGTGGTGGAGACCGAGCGCCAGGTCGAGGCTCACTTGGACGGCCACCTGGAGCGCCTGCCCGTGCCCGACCAGGCCTCACGCGCCATCGTGGCGCAGATGAAAGCGGACGAAGTCCGCCACGCACGCGAGGCGCAGCAGGCCGGCGGGGTCGAGTTGCCGGCCCCCGTCAAATGGGTCATGCGCGCCGCCGCCAAAGTCATGACCACGGTCGCGCACCGGATCTGACGCCGGCGCTCTGGCACCGCTGCCCGTCAAGCGACGTCGACCACCTCGTAGCTGGTGGTGATGGCGGCCGTTTTGCCCAGCATGATGCTGGCCGAGCAGTATTTTTCGTGACTCAGCGCGATGGCGCGCTCCACCGCAGTGGCCGGCACGCCCTTGCCGTGCACCACGAAGTGCATGTGGATGGCGGTGAACACTTTGGGGTCGGTCTCGGCGCGTTCGGCCTTGAGCTGCACCTGGCAGCCGCGCACGTCGTGGCGGCCCCGGCGCAGGATCAGCACCACGTCATAGGCGGTGCAGCCACCCGTGCCTGCCAGCACCAGCTCCATCGGGCGTGGGGCCAGATTGGCGCCACTGGTCTGCGGCTGGGCGGGGTCGACCGCGCCGTCCATCGCCACCACGTGCCCGCTGCCCGTCGCGGCCACGAAACCCATGTTCGAGCCGGCACCCAGGGCGCCGGTCCAGGTCACCGAGCATTCCATACGACTGTCTCCAGAACGACACGAGCACCGCCTCGTGACGCCAAAAATGTTGCACCGCAATATCAGCCAGCTATAATAGAGGGCGTGGGCGACGCGAAAAGCGCTCAGCCTCCAACGGTTGTCTCCTCTGCCCTCTATGGGTGGTTCCAAGCCCAGGCATCGCGCCTGGGCTTTTTTTTCATCCAGCGCAAGGCTGGCTCCAGCGCT
>NZ_CALIND010000047.1:0-2786 GCF_938045175.1 uncultured Tepidimonas sp. | reverse complement strand
TCGCTCTTGCCGATCCAGTTTTCCTGCATCAGCCGCACCCGCTCGGGCCAGCCGTCCAGAAAATTCGGATCATCCGGATTGGCCACCGCCGACAGCAGCTCCTCGGCGTACTTCGTGATCGCCAGGTAGTAGCCGGGGATCTCGCGCTTTTCTACCAGCGCGCCGGTGCGCCAGCCGCGCCCATCGATGACCTGCTCGTTGGCCAGCACGGTCTGATCGACCGGGTCCCAGTTGACCACCTGCGTCTTGCGATAAGCGATGCCCTTTTCCAGCATCTTCAGGAACAGCCACTGGTTCCACTTGTAATAGTCGGGCCTGCAGGTGGCGATCTCGCGGCTCCAGTCGATGGCCAGGCCCATGGCCTGCATCTGCCGCTTCATATAGGCGATGTTGCCGTAAGTCCACTGGGCCGGCGGCACGCCGTTCTTGATGGCGGCGTTTTCGGCCGGCAAGCCGAAGGCATCCCAGCCCATCGGCATGAGGACGTTGAAGCCCTTCATGCGCAGTTGGCGCGCCATCATGTCGTTGATGGTGTAGTTGCGCACATGCCCCATGTGCAGCTTGCCGCTGGGGTAGGGCAGCATCGAGCAGGCGTAAAACTTGGGCTTGGACGCGTCTTCGACGACACGGTAGGCATCGCGCGCAGCCCAGGCGGCCCGGGCTGCGGCCTCGACGTCTCGGGGGGAGTAGGCGTCTTGCATGATAAGGGGTGCGGCTGGGGCGCGGGGGCTCGACGCCTCAGCGGCTCACCCCCGGCCCAATGGAAAAAAATCTCTGAGGATTGTATCGACCGCGCCCGCGCAGCTGTGGCCCTGGCGGGCCGCACCGCTTTAGCTCAGCACTTCGCCGAGGAACCCCCGCATTGCCGACCAGGAGCGCGCGTCGGCGCAGGCGTTGTAGACGGTGCCAAAGCTGGGGTCGTTCGCCTCGGGGTTGGTGAAGGCATGCATGGTGCCGCCATAGGCGTGCAGTTGCCAGTCGGCACCGGCCTCGGTCATCTCCTGGGCAAAAGCCAACACCGCTTCGGGCTTGACCATCGGATCGTCCCAGCCATGCAGCGCCAGCACCTTGGCCGCAATGCGCCGCCCCGCAGTGTTGCCCGGCGGCAGGAACAAGCCGTGGAAGCTGACCACCCCGCGCAGCGGCAGCCCGCAGCGCGCCATGTCCAGCACGCTCAAACCACCGAAGCAAAAGCCGATGGCCGCCAGCCGCTGGCGGTCCACCTCTGGCTGCGCGGCCAGCGCCTGCAGCGCTGCGCCCAGGCGCGCCTGCAGCATAGGCCGGTCCTGCATCAGCGGCGTCATCAACGCGGCATTCTCTTCGCGCGTGGCACCCCGTCGGCCCTTGCCGTACACATCCATCGCAAAGCCAACGTAACCCAGTCCAGCCAGCGCGCGCGCTTTGTCGTCCTCGAACGAACTGCGCCCAGCCCAGGCGTGCGCCACCGCGACAGCGGGCCGCGGCGCATCGAAGGCGTCGTCCCACACCAGCAAGCCCTCGAAGGTAATGCCGCCGTGTGTGTACTCGATGGTACGGGTCTGAATGGTCATCGTATTGGCCTCCTTGTCAAAGGGTCGCCCCGGACCGGCGCTGCGCCGCGGCGCTCAGCGCAGCCCGAGCACGTCGAACATGTCGTACAGGCCGTGCGCTCGTCCCGCCAAAAAGCGCACTGCACGCAGGCTGCCCTGGGCGTAAGTGGCGCGGCTGTTCGACTTGTGCGCAATCTCGATGCGCTCGCCGCTGCCCAGAAACATGACCGTGTGGTCGCCCACGACGTCGCCGCCACGCACGGTGGCAAAACCAATCGCGCCAGCCGGCCGCTCGCCGGTGTGGCCAACGCGCTCGTAGACCGCGCAGTCCTGCAGTCGCCGCCCCAGTGCGGCAGCGATCACCTCGCCCATCTGCAGCGCAGTGCCACTGGGGGCGTCCACCTTGTGGCGGTGGTGCGCCTCGACGATTTCGATGTCGTAGCCGGTGGCCAAGGCACGCGCGGCCATGTCCAGCAACTTGAGCGTGACATTGACGCCAACACTCATATTGGGTGCCAGCACGATGGGAATGCGCTGCGCGGCCTCGGCGATGGCGGCCTTTTGCACCTCGGTAAAGCCGGTGGTGCCGACGACCATGGCCGTGCCGTGGCGCACACATGCGGCCAGGTGCATCATCGTCCCCTCGGGGCGGGTAAAGTCGATCAGCACACTGCTGGCCGCCACGGCCGCGTCCACATCGGCCCCGATGGCCACGCCCGCTGGCTGCCCCGAAAAGGCAGCGGCATCTTGCCCCAAAGCCGGGCTGTCGGGTCGGTCGAGCGCTGCCGACAGCACACAGTCATCGGCGGCTTGCACGGCCTCGATCAGCATGCGGCCCATGCGGCCGCTGGCTCCGGCAATCGCTACACGGTGGGCAGTGGAAACAGTCATGGCGACGGACAAAGACGGGACTTTCAGCGCGGCTCGAGCGGCGGGTAGCTCGGCGCCGCAGCGGGAACGGCGCCAGGGACGGATGCAGGGGTGACGGGCACGGAGCTGGCAGCGCGGGGGGTGGGTGCCTTGGACTCGAAGGCCTTGAGTTGCGCCTCGGTCGCTTCGAGCACTGGGGGTTGTGGAGACTTGCGGCGCACATCCAGGGAGGAGACGAACGCCTCTTCGGTGGGCAGCTCGTCGGCCTGCACCCGCTCCAGCCGGTCGCCTTGAAAGAACACGCTGACCACGCGGCGCTGTGGGGCTTGGCCCTGACGTTGGAAGGTAAAGACATAGTCCCAGCGGTTGGCGTGAAAGACGCTGGCC
>NZ_CALIND010000046.1:0-7047 GCF_938045175.1 uncultured Tepidimonas sp. | reverse complement strand
TGCTGTCCACGGACAACCTGCGCTCGATGGAAGTGGACAACGTCGCCACCGGCACGCTACCGACCCTGACCGACCTCGGCATCACGCCCAGCGCGGTGGAGCCGGTGGCGGCGCGCTACCTGGACCTGGACGGCCCGGCCGATCCGCTGATCCAGCTGCGCCGCCGCGCGCACCTGCGACGCTGAAAAAAGAGCCGCCGCCCCGAGCGGACGGCGGCAAGCGGTTGCCCCCAGATATCAGAACTTGCGGCTGTACTGCACACCAAAGCCGTTTTGGTGCATGCCGATGCGCGTGCCAGTCGGGTTCATCGCCATCGACGAGAAATCGACGCTCGGCCCCACCACGGTCTCGCGCCGGCCGTGCCAGAGCGCAAACGTCCACTCGGTCTGCTTGTCGGGCGTGTAGGTCGCACCAAACGTCACGTGCTCGCGGATCACGCCGGGCGCCAGAATGTTGAACATCGCATCCTGGGCGCGAATCGGATTGCCGCCCTTGTTGACGCCGGCACGCAGCGTCCAGCGCTCGTCCATTTGCCACTGCACCCCCAGCTTGACGATGCCGATGTCGCGCCAGCCGAAACCGGGGCCGCTGGCCGCGCCCAGCGGCTGGCCTGCCATCACCTGTGACAGGCTGCCGTTGGCAATCGAGGGCACACCGCCGTAGCGGATGCGCGTCGCATCCAGCGCCAGCGTCCAGGCCGGCGTCAGCTGCAGCGCGACACCAACGCCGTAGTTGGCCGGGATGTCGAAATCGCCCGCCCCCGCGAACAAGCCGCGGTATTTGTCGAAGCGCCCCATGCGCACCCGCGGCGAGAAGGCGGCACCGACCGTGACCCGATCGCCCAGTTTGCCCATGTAGCCCACGCGCACGCCGATGCCGGTGCTGTTGTCCTTGCCGCGATTGGTCAGGTTGGCTGGATCGGACGACATCCCGGCAAACCCCTGTAGCCCATAGGCCTCGAAGCGCTGCCACACCAGCAACGGGGATACGCCCAGGGCATGCCCCTCCGCGACTTGGATCGCCAGCGTCGGCGCCACGATGAGCTGCATCAGATCGACGCCGAGTTTGCCTGTGCCGCCCAATAGGTTCTGCCCGTTGGGAAAGGGCGCATACGACGTGTTCATGCCCCCGTTGCCATAGACGGTCAGGCCCACGGCCAATGTCTCGGACAGACGCGCGTTGTAGCCGAACTCCGGAATCAAAAAGGCGGTGCGGCCACTGTCCACCACGGGCGTCTGGCCCACGAACTGCGCGTCGCGGTATGGCCGGAAAATCTCGGCCCCCACGTCCATGCGGCTGCCTGCAAACAGCGCCGCGGCGGGGTTGTTGACCCCGGCAAATCCGTCGTGCGCCAGGGCGATCGACGCGCCACCCATGCCTTTGGCTTTCAGCCCGAATCCGTGCGGGAAGTAGCCATTGGTGGCCTGTGCCGCACCGGCGCACGCCAGCGCCACGGCGGCCAGGGTGATACGGGGAATGCGGCGTGCCGCGAGCGGCCGCCCTTCGGTTGCGTGATGCATGCGGTTCTCCTCTGTCTTTTTGGGTGGGATCGGATCTTGGCCCGTGTGCTCAGAATTCGCCCTTGGAAGCACGCTCCATCATGTCCCAGACGGCCTCGCGCACGCTCCAGGCCTCCTCCTTGAGCGGCGAGGGCAGTTTGCGGCCCATCTTGACCATCATGTCCATGTTGAGCGTGTACAGCCACAATCCGTCGGGGCGCTCGACCAGCGCGATGCGACACGGCATGTAAGCAGCCATGGCCGGACTGAAATCCGCCATGCGACGTGCGATGTTGGGGCTGCAGAACTGGTAGATCGTCAATACCGGCTCCTTCTTGCCGGAGCGGGCTTCCAGTTCCTTGGACAGCGGCAGCGTGCCGACGTCGCGCATATTGCGCTCCACCATCACGGTGCGCATGATCTCCTCGACGTCTGCCACACTCAGGCCGGGCTTGACCTTGCGCTCCCAGGTCGTCGCGACGGCGATGTCACCGCCGCCCTCGATCCAGCGGTCCCACATCTTCATCGCCTCCGCGCCCGCCCCGTCCTCGAGCTTGCCGATGGTGGCCACGGTGCCACAGCCACTGGTCAATCCCACGACAGCGACCATCGCCAGCGCCAGCCAGCTCTTGCGCCATCCTTCACGTGTCATCTTCATGCGTCCAACTCCTCCGCCCCGCAGGGCTTTGATATTTGTCAAGGCACGTGGAGATTAGCAAGGCAGACCGCGCAACGGCATCCGCATTTACCCTAGGGGGTAGGGTTTTGATCAAGGCCACCAAAGGCGCAAGCCGCGATGGGTGCGCCTCGATGGGCACACCACGCTGGGGGCCATGTTTTTTGGCACACTCGGGGCTTGCGTCCGACATCGAAGGATCACCCCATGAAAGCCTCCGCCCCCTCCGGCGACGACACCCGCCCCACTGCTACCCATCCGACCGGGGCGCCGTCGTCGCGCTACCGCAGCGAGCACCAGCGCGACGTGGTCAACCGCCTCAAGCGCATCGAGGGCCAGGTGCGCGCCCTGATCGAGATGGTGGAGTCGGGCCGCCCGTGCGAGGACGTCGCCCAGCAGATGTCCGCCGCGCGCAAGGCCATGGACAAAGCGTTCTTTCGCATGATGGCGTGCTCTGTGATGGAATCCGTCGCCGTCTCGGACGACGAGACGATGCGCGAGGTCGAGCGCTCCACGCGCATCCTCGAAAAGTACGCCTGACGCCCCGGGCAGGCTGTGGCGCGAGCATGCCCATGAACATCTACCTCGTCGGCGGCGCCGTGCGCGACGGTCTGCTGGGGCACTTCCACTTGGCACACCAGCGCCCCGACGGCACGGCGCACGCCGACCGGGACTGGGTCGTGGTTGGCGCCACGCCCGAGGCCATGGTCGCGGCCGGTTATGTGCCGGTCGGGCGGGACTTTCCGGTCTTTCTGCACCCGGTCACGCGCGAAGAGTACGCGCTGGCACGCACCGAGCGCAAAACGGCACGCGGCTATCACGGCTTTGCTTTCTTTGCCGACCCCAGTGTGACGCTGGAGCAAGACCTGGCGCGCCGCGACCTGACCATCAACGCCATGGCGCTGCCCGCAGCGGCGCTGGACGCCGACGGGCGCTTCGACCCCAACGATCCGCGGTTGGTCGACCCTTATGGCGGCCGGCGCGACCTGCAGGCCAAAGTGCTGCGCCACGTCACCCCGGCGTTTGCCGAAGACCCGGTGCGCATCCTGCGCATGGCGCGTTTTGCCGCGCGCTGGCCTGATTTCCGTATCGCGCCCGAGACGATGGCGCTGATGCGCGACATGGTGGCGCACGGCGAGGTCGATCACCTGGTACCCGAGCGGGTGTGGCAAGAACTCTCGCGCGGGCTGATGGAACCACGCCCCTCGCGCATGCTGGCTGTGCTGCGCGAGACCGGCGCACTGCGCGTCCTGCTGCCAGAGGTGGACCGCCTGTGGGGCGTGCCGCAACGTGCGGACTACCACCCCGAGGTCGACACCGGCGTGCACCTAGAAATGGTGCTGGACATGAGCGCGCGCCTGCACGCACCGCTGGCCACGCGCTACGCCTGCCTGTGCCACGACCTGGGCAAGGGGACGACACCGCCCGAGATCCTGCCGCGCCACCTGGGACACGAGGAGCGCAGCGTGCGGCTGCTGCGCCAGGTCAGCGAGCGCTGGCGCGTGCCACGCGACTGCCGCGAACTGGCCGAGGTGGTGGCGCGCGAGCACGGCCACATCCACCGCAGCGACGCGTTGGGGGCCGCCGCCATCCTGCGCTTGCTGCAGCGCTGCGATGCCCTGCGCCGGCCCGAGCGCTTTGAGCAGGTATTGCTAGCCTGCGAATGCGACGCGCGCGGCCGCCTGCACCACGAAGACCGGCCCTACCCCCAGGCGGCACGGCTGCGCCGCGCGCTGCAGGCCGCACTGGCGGTGGACACCGCCGCGCTCGCCCAGCAGGAGCAGGCCCGTCATCCCAGCGCGCACGATCTGGGGCTGCGCATCGGGGCCGCGATCGAACACGCGCGCCAGCGCGCCATCGCCGACGCGCTGCGCGGCGACTGACCGCGGACCGAGCCTGGCGCGTGCCGTCAGCGCGCCTGCGCCAACGCCGCCTGCACCCAGCGCACGATGTCGGCCTGCCCCATCGCGCCGGGCTGGCGGGCCACCTTGCGTCCGCCGACGAAGAGCGCCAGCGTCGGGATGCTGCGAATACCGAAATGCGCCGCCAGCGCCGGCTCGGCCTCGGTGTTGACCTTGGCCAGCCGCACGTGGGGTTCGAGCTGGCGCGCGGCCGCCTCGAACGCCGGCGCCATCATGCGGCACGGCCCGCACCACGGCGCCCAAAAGTCGACCAGCACCGGGATCTGGCTGCGCCCGACGTGGCGCTCGAAGGCCGCCGCGTCGAGCTCGACCGGGTGGCCGTCGAACAACGGCCGGTGGCAGCGACCGCAGTCGGGCGCTTGGTTCAACTGGTCGGCGCGCACGCGATTGGTGGTGTGGCAATGGGGGCAGACGATGTGCAACGGCTCGGCGGACATGCGGGCTCCTGGTGACAACGATAGCCCACACATGGGGCCGAAGTCCGTGGTTTCAAGTCATACCCCTCTGGGTACCGAATCGACGCCCCGTGCCGACGGCCAGTGCCGCACCCTCAGATCCAGCGCGCGATCGCCGCCGCCAGCAGACTGAGCAACACCGTGCTGGCCAGCGGAATGTCCCACTCGCGCCCGAAGAGCCGGAAATGGAGGTCACCCGGCAAGCGCCCAAAGCCCAGACGCCGCAGCCAGGGCGTGAGCCAACTGAAGATCAGCAGCGCCAGACAAACGACGATCAACCAGCGAATCATCGGTACGCTCCGCCGTCACAACGTGTGCGTACGGTCGCCCTGGGCGAACCCCATCGGCACCCAACCGCGGCTGCTCGCGGGCGGCGCCAGACCGATGACTTTGAACAGCTCGCCCATCTCGTGCTCGTGCACCAGCTTGAGCACCGCGGCGCGCTCGGCCAGCGGCGCGTCGTCCAGCCCGTCGAGCACGCCCGCGTTGAGCAAAAAGCGGCCTTGGCTGGTGTAACCCAGCACCTCCACCCCGGCTTGTTGCGCCGCCAGCGCCACCCCCGTGAAATTGACGTGCGCCGTGATGTCCTTGGCGCCAACGTCGGTCAGCGGGTCGGCGTCGGCCCGGTGGGCGCGGTGGCACATCAGCGTGCCCCCGGCGCGCTGCGGATGGTAGTACTCGTGCTCGGGGAAGCCATAGTCGATGAAAAACGCCGCGCCGCGGCGCAAACGCTCGCCCACGGTGCGCACGAACGCCTCCGCCTGGGGGTGGATCTCGGTCACATAGTCGTGCGTGCCCGCGATCGCCAGCGGCGGCCGCCGGTCGGTCGGCCGATCCACCCACACGAAGCGCGCCTGTTGCGCATCCCACGCCACCCCGCGCTCGTGCCAAACGCCCCCCCGCCGGTGTAGCAACGTCACCGGCATGGCGTCGAGCACTTCGTTGCCGATCAGCACGCCCTCCAGCGCATCTGGCAAGCGCTCGTGCCATGTCACACGCCCGCTCCATGGCGCCAGACATTCGGCCTGCCGCGCGCGCAGCGCGCCCGAGACCTCGACGATGTGGTAGGCCACGCGCGCGCCCCCGCCGTCCGCGGGGGCCAGCGCATCGAGCGCCGCGAGTATCTGAGCCGCCAACGCCCCCGTGCCGGCGCCGAACTCCCACACCGCATGGGTGCCGGTTTCGGCCAGCGCCTGCGCCACCTGCCGCGCCAGCGTCGCGCCAAAGCGGGGGCTGAGCACGGGCGCGGTCACGAAGTCACTGCCATCGGCCGGGCTGGTGCCAAAGATACGCGCACCGCGCGCGTAGTAGCCCTGCCCCGGCGCGTACAGCGCCAACGCCATGAAGCGCTCGAACGGCAGCCAGCCGCCGGTCTCCCGCAGGGCGTGCTGCACCGCCGGCATGGCCGGCCCTGGATCTGGGGCTGCGACTTGCATGGCATGATTGTGCCTTGCCCAACCCCTGACTCACTCGACCATGACGACCGACCCGCCGCCATCGGAGCCCCTGCCTTGCCCCCGTGTGGTGCTGGTCACGGGGGCCGCCCGGCGCTTGGGCCGCGCCATCGCGCTGGCCCTGGCGCGCGCCGGTTGGGACGTGGCGGTGCACTACCGCGGCTCGGCCACTGAGGCCGAGCAGACGGTGCAGGACTGCCGCGCGCTGGGCGTGCGCGCACACGCTTTCGCGGCCGACCTGGCGGACGAGGCGGCCTGCCGCGCGCTGGTCCCCGCCGTGGTGGCGCAGTTCGGCGGGTTGCTCGCGGTGGTCAACTCGGCATCGCGCTTCTCGTATGACGATGCGTTGGGCGCCAGCCCTGCCACCATGCGTGACCACTGGCTGCCCAACACGGCCGCGCCGGTGCTGCTGGCGCAGGGGCTGTATGCCCATGTCCAATCCCGCTTGGCGCTCGCCGAAAGCGAGGACGAGCGCCAAGCGTGGCGTGCGCGCGCTTGCGTGGTCAACCTGCTCGACCAAAAACTCTGGAACCCGAACCCAGACTTTTTCAGCTACACGCTGTCCAAAGCCGCACTGCGCGCCGCCACCGAGCTGCTGGCACTGGCACTGGCGCCATGGGTGCGCGTGGTGGGCGTGGCGCCCGGGCTGACGCTGACCAGCGAGACCCTGCTGGGCGACGCGTTCGAGCGCCTACATCGGCAGGCCCCGCTGGGGCGCTCGTCCACCCCGCAAGACGTGGCCGAGACCGTGCGTTTCGCGCTGGAGAATCGCTCGCTCACCGGCACCCATCTGCTCGTCGATGGCGGGCAGCACCTGTGGCGCTTCGAACGCGACTTCTCGTGCATGGGCTGAGCGCCGCGGACGTCGAACATGGTCAACGCTGCTGCCCCCACCCACAAGATCGGCCGTCAGGTGCTGACGCTGACGGGTCTGCGCTTTCATGCCAACCTGGGCATCCTGGACCATGAGCGCCAAGGCCCGCAGCCCATCGAGGTGGATGCCGAGATCAACCAGGGCTTGCAGCCGCTGCAGCCGCACGA
>NZ_CALIND010000045.1:0-12431 GCF_938045175.1 uncultured Tepidimonas sp. | reverse complement strand
GCCATTGCCTCGTTCCTGGCCATCGGCCAGACGCTGGAGGAGGCGGTGCAGTCCGCCCAGGGCTGGGTGCGGGGGGCGATTGCCGCTGGCGCGCATGTGCGCACGGGGCAGGGCAGCGGGCCTCTCAACCACGGCTATGCGCCCGTGCCGATGCGGCTGCTGGATTGATCAGTCTGGCGCTACCCCCAGCAGGCGCTGCAGCCGCGCGCTGGTGGTGGTGTATTCGAGCGCGATGCGCTCACCCGGTCGCAGCGCTTGTGCGATGGCAAAGGCGGCCAGCGTCGCTTCGTGGAAGCCGCACACGATGAGTTTGCGCTTGCCGGGGTAAGCGTTGACGTCGCCCACCGCATGAATACCCGGCTCGCTCGTGCGAAAGCCCTCTGTGTCCACCACCAGGTGTTTGCGCTCCAGGGCCAGCCCCCAGTCGGCGATCGGCCCCAGGCGCGGGTGCAACCCCAAGCGCGGCATGAGCAGATCCAGCGGCAGCGTCAGGCGCTGGTCGTCGACGGTGGCGATGGCCAGCGCTTGTAAGCGTCCCTCATCGTCGGTGAGCACTTCCACCGGTTGGCCCAGGGACAGCCGCACCCAGCCCGCGCCGATGGCGGATTGCAACTGCGCATCCAGATCGGGGTCGATGTCGAAGCGCTCGGTGCGGTGCAACAGCGTGACGTGCGCCGCTTCGCCCTCCGCCAAGCGCAGGGCCAGGCGCACGGCGGCATCCGTGCCGCCCATGACGACGACACGCTGGCCTGCCCAGACGGACGGATCAACGTCCCGATAAAACACCTGCCGCCCTTCCCAACGTTCGAGTGCCGGTAGCGGCACCTTGCGCGGCAAAAACGCCCCGACGCCGGCGGCGATGACGATGGCGTCGCACCAAAAGGTCAGGCCGCCGTCGGTTTGCAACGCAAAGCGCGCCGGGCCGTCGGTGCCCAGCCGCTGCAGGCCCGACACGATTTGCCCCAGGTGCAGCGGCACGCGCAGCGGCTGGAGCTGGCGCAGCAAGCGCTGCGTGAGCTCTTGCCCGCTGCACGAGGGGATGCCCGGGATGTCGTAGAGAAATTTGTCGGGATACAGCTCGGCGCACTGGCCGCCCGCGTGCGCCAGTCCTTCGACGATATGCACCCCTACTTCCTGCAGCCCGAGCTGGAACGCCTGATACAGCCCCACTGGGCCCGCGCCGATGACCACGGTGTCGGTGCGGATGGGGGCGTCGGCGTTCGTCATGGCGTGCAGCCCGACGGCGGCGTGTCTCAGCGCTTGAGCAGCGCGAGCTTACCCGTCATGTCCTTGTACTGGTCTGCGTCGGGCAAGGGCGCCTTGCGCTTGGTGATGCTCTTCCAGGTCGGCAGCTTGGCCAGCTCGGCGTTGAGCGCGATCATGTGCTGCTGGTCACGCGGCACGTCCTCTTCGGCGTAGATGGCACCCACGGGGCACTCGGGGATGCAGACGGCGCAGTCGATGCACTCGTCGGGATCGATGGCCAGAAAATTGGGGCCCTCGCGGAAGCAGTCTACGGGACAGACGTCCACGCAGTCGGTGTACTTGCAGGCGATGCAGGCTTCGGTAACAACGTGTGTCATGGCGCTGGGTCTTATCAGGTGGCGATCGTCGACCCGGCACGGCCGCGGGCCGCGAATCGACAAGCGCCGAATTGTAGGCCGAGCGCACACGGCACTGGGTTGACGCGCGTCATGACAACGTTGGATGAAACGGTTATCGTGTGGCGTGTGCGGTCCAGCGCGGGCGATGCCTTGCTCCTCGCTCGTGCCCATCTGACAGGCCTTACCTCATGAATCCATCCTCTCCCAGCGATCCACCCCTCCATCGCCGTCGCAGCGACGCCGCCGATACCCTAGACCAGCAGGCGTCGGTGGTGCTGGCACAGCTCTACAGTGGGTTGTCGCCCGTTTCACTGGCGTTGGCCGCGACCGATTGGGCCTTGCACCTGTGGAGCGCGCCCGGTTCGCAAATGCGCCTGTGGCGGCAGGCGCTCGCGCAGGGGAAGAACTGGTGGCAGGACGCCGTGCTGGCTGCCGCCCGCACGGCGGTCGTGCCGCCGGGCCCCGGTGCGCCGGGCGGAGACTCGAACGAGCCCACCCCGACGCTGCCCTTCGAGGCCGCGTTGCAGGAGGACCCGCGCTACACCCACCCCGCGTGGCGCCAGTGGCCATGGCGGACGCTCGCGACCGCAGGCAAGGCGACCGAAGCCTGGTGGGAGCAGGCCGCCGCGCTGCGCGGGATGCGCGCGCACAGCCGGGAGCAGATGCGCTTCTATGGCCGGCAGTGGCTGGACCTGTGGGCGCCCAGCAACGTGTTGTGGACCAACCCGCAGGCACTGCAGCGGGCGTGGGAGACGGGCGGACAGTCGCTGTGGAAAGGTTGGGGGCAGGCGCTGCAGGATGTGAGCGTCCGCCTGGGGCTGCAGCCGCCGCCGCAACGCTTTGGGCCGGATGCGGTGCCGGGCCGCGGGCTGGCCACGACGCCGGGACAGGTGGTGCTGCGCAATGCGCTCATCGAGCTGATTCAGTACGCGCCGACGACCCCGACCGTGCAGCGCGAGGCGGTGCTCATCATCCCCTCGTGCATCATGAAGTACTACATCCTGGACTTGTCGCCGCACAATTCGCTGGTGCGCTGGCTGGTGGGGCAGGGGCACACGGTCTACATCGTGTCGTGGAAAAACCCCGACGAAAGCGACGCCTTGCTGGGCATGGACGACTATGTGCGCGATGGGGTGCTGGCCGCGCTCGATCATGTGCATTGCGCGACGGCGGCACCGGTGCATCTGATGGGCTACTGCCTGGGCGGCACGTTTGCGGCCATCGCCGCCGCGGCCCTGGGGGGCGGCGATGCCACGCTGGGCTGCCAGCCGCTGGCGGCGCCCGCGCACCCGCTGGCAAGCCTGACGCTGCTCGCGGCCGAGACCGACTTCAAAGAACCGGGCGAGTTGGGCATCCTGATCGACGAGGCGCAGGTGCGGCTGCTGGAGGACATGATGGCCGCGCGCGGCTTTCTCACGGGGCAGCAGATGGCGGGATCGTTTCAGTTTTTGCACTCGCGGGAGCTGGTGTGGTCGAGTCAAACCCGGCGCTGGCTGCTCGGCGAGGACGAGATCGGCAACGACCTGATGGCGTGGAATGCCGATGTGACGCGCCTGCCCGCGGTCATGCACAGCCAGTACCTGCGCAGCTGCTACCTGAACAACGATCTGGCCGAGGGACGTTTTCGGTTCGAGGGGCAGCCGATTTCGCTGCGCGACATCCGGGTGCCGGTGTTTGCCGTCGGCACCATCAAGGACCACGTCGCGCCGTGGCGCTCGGTGTACAAGATCCATCATTTGGTGTCGGCCGAAGTGACGTTTGCCCTGACCAATGGCGGGCACAACGCCGGGATCGTATCCGAGCCCGGACACCGGGGGCGTTACCACCATGTGCGCACGACGCCGCTGGACGAACCGTGGCGCACGCCCGACGAGTGGCTGGCCGTGGCCCCGCGCGTCGAAGGCAGTTGGTGGCCGACGTGGGGCGACTGGCTGCGCCGCCACTCCAGCGGCGAGGTGCCGGCGCGGACCCCGCCCGTGCACCGGGGGCTGGGCCCCGCGCCGGGCCAATACGTGATGGTGCGCTACGGCGATTGAGAGTAGCGGCCAGAATCGGCGGCCGACGCGGGTGCGCCCCGCGTGGCGAAGCGCTGGGCCAGCAAGGCGCGCGCCAATGCGGGCTCCAGCGGCCACGGTTCGCCATGCAGGCCCGCGGCGAGCACTTCGCCACACAGCGCGGACAACGTCAGACCGCGCGCGCCCAGCCCGGTGATGACGTGCAAGCCCGGCAGGGTCTCGGGGTTCACGGCCCCCACCGCCGGGAAGCGATCCGGCAGCGTACAGCGCACGCCTGCCCAGGCCTGCGCCTGGGACCACAACGGCGACAGCGCCGCCGCCGCACGGGGTAGCAAGCGGCGCAGCTTGTCCCAATTGGCGGCATGATCGTCCGCGCGGATCGTGCGGTCGGTGCTGCCACGAACGAAGGTCGAGCCCATGCACCAGACGGGGCGGCCGTCTGGACCCGGCACGCCCGCGATAAGTGAGCCATGCCCATTGACGGGGTGGCGCGGTAGCGCCGCGGCCACGTCGGGCGGCAGGGCCTCCATCGGGCCCCACGCCACCTGCCCACGCAGTGCGTGCAGCGGCAGCGGGGCGCGACCCTCGGCCGCCAGCAGCGCCAGTGAGTCGAAGCCCGCGCACACCACCACGATATCGCCTTGCGCGAGCAGCGCCCCTGTGGCGTCATGGGCACTCCAACCGTGCCCGCCCGCTTGCCGCCGCAAGTGCGCCACGGCGGCCCCGCCGACGAAGCGGATGCGCGGGTGTGCCAACTGCGCCGCCACCAGCCGCGCGGGCCGCAGCCAGGCCGCACGCGGGTGCCACAGCGCGGGCGTTTCAGGGGGCAGTCCAACCGCGACGATCGATTCGGGGGTGGCGGCCTGGCTCCACGCGGCGCGCTGCTCGGTCCAGTCGTCCGGCGCGGGCAGGGCGTGTTTGCCTTCCACGCGGTGTTCCAGCACGCCACTGGCCGCCCCATCGATGCCGGGTGTGAGCAGCAGCTGTGCGCGCTCCAGCGTGCAGGCCAGCCCGGCGCGCGTCAGCCGCGACAGCGGGGCATCGTCGGGCGAGACGTGCGGGGCGACCAAGCCCACGGGCAGGCCAGATGCCCCTGCGGCGGGCGTGTCGGCCTGGTCCAACACCGTCACCCGCCAACCCCGTTGCGCCAGACTCCAGGCCGCGGCGGACCCGGCCAGTCCGGCCCCGATGACCAGCGCGTGCCGGCCGTTCGGGCCAAGATTGTCCGGGGTGTTGGGGGCGTGGCGCAGCGACGTGCGCGGGGTCCACGCGGGGGCCCAGCGCGCGCGCAGGGAATGCCGCTTGGGCGGCAAGCCCGGGGCTTTTTCAACCTGGAACCCCGCTTGCGTCAGCGCCTCGCGCACCGAGCGCGCCACCGTCCAGGTGGCCAGCCGGGTGCCGGGGCGGCACAGGCGCGCGACCGCGCGCATGAGGGGCGGCGACCACATGTCGGGGTTGGCGGCGGGGTCGAAGCCATCGAGGAACACGCTGTCCACGGGCACGTCGAGCGTGGGCAGCCAGCGCTGTGCGTCGCCCACGCACAGCGTCAGCCGCAGGTGGCGCACACGGCCGGTGGCGTCGGTCGCTTGCCACGCCCAACGGTGCACGCCGGGCAGCAGCCCCACCCAGCGCTTGGCCAGTGACTGCGCCAGTGCCTGCAAGGGCGCAAACGGTGCGGCGCTGCGGCGCAGGTCGTCGGCACTGACCGGATGGGCCTCGGTGGCGGTGTAGAACAGCGTCTCAGGCGCGTCGGGGTCGTCGCGCCAGGCACGCCAGGTAGCCAGAAAGTTCAGTCCCAGGCCGAAGCCGTTTTCCAGCACATGCCAGCGGGGTTGGCCGCGCCACACCGCATCAGGCCCCGGCGGCCACAGGCCGCAGCCGCCCAAAAACACGTGTTGCGCCTGCGCCCAACCGCCGTGGCCGTCGGCGCCGCGGCTGCGGTAGATGTCGCCAAAGCGCGGGCTGCGTGGCGTGCCGTCCGGCAGCCACTCGACCACGGCGTCACCCATGTCACCCCTGCGTGGGTGGCACGTAACCGGCCGCGACGTCGGCGCCCTCGCCGAAAAAATGTTTTTCCATCTGCCGCGCCAGGTACTGGCGCGCGCGGGCGTCGGCGAGGTTCAAGCGGTTTTCGTTGACCAGCATGGTTTGGTGCCGCAGCCAGTCTTGCCACGCCTGTTTGCTGACATTGTCGTAGATGCGCTTGCCCAACTCGCCAGGGTAGGGGGGAAAGTCCAGTCCTTCGGCTTCGATGCCGAGTTTGATACAGCGAACGGTGCGTGCCATGGGTGATGCTCCTGTGCGAATGTGTGCTTCATGCCATGCCGTCATAACGGCGTCGGGGCAACGGTATAACGGCTTTGTTACGATCGGCGTATGGTCTGGTGTTCGCCATCGGCGACCAGCGACCCCGAGACTGTAGCGCAGTCGTGCTGCCCCAGCGTGGTCAGGGTTGAGACAGGTCAACCCCGCAGGCCCGGATCGCCGTTACCCTCGCCCGTATCTTTTTCGACTCCCTTCCATCATGAGTGCATTCGACGACGAACGTGTTTTGACCGTCCATCACTGGACCGATCGGCTGTTTAGCTTCACCACCACGCGCAATGCGGGGCTGCGCTTTCTCAACGGCCAGTTCACCATGATCGGTCTGCGGCTGGAAAATGGCAAGCCGCTGCTGCGCGCTTACAGCATCGTGTCGGCCAACTATGAAGAGCACCTAGAGTTTCTCAGCATCAAGGTGCCCGATGGGCCGTTGACCAGTCGCCTGCAGCACATTCAGCCCGGCGACCACATCATCGTCGGGCACAAGCCGACCGGCACGCTGGTGATCGACTACCTGTTGCCGGGCAAACACCTGTATTTGTTCGGCACCGGCACCGGCCTGGCGCCGTTCATGAGCATCATCCGCGACCCCGCCACCTACGAGCGCTTCGAGCACGTGGTGCTGGTGCACGGCGTGCGCCTGGTGGCCGAGCTGGCCTACCGCGACTACATCACCCAGGAGCTGCCGCAGCACGAGTTTTTGGGTGACATGGTGCGCCAGCAGCTGCGCTACTACCCCACGGTGACGCGCGAGCCGTTCGAGCGCCAGGGGCGCATTCCGCAACTGGTGGAAAGCGGCCAGATGGCGCGCGAGCTGGGCTTGCCCCAGCTCAACCCGGAGACCGACCGCGTGATGATCTGTGGCAGCCCGGCCATGCTGCGCGACCTCAAGGCCATGTGCGAGCGCTACGGCTTTGTCGAAGGCAACACCAGCACGCCGGGGCAGTTCGTCATCGAGCGTGCGTTTGCCGACGCCAACTGAGGCGGCGCGCAAGGGGCCGGCGACCATGAACGTGGCCGAACGGGGTGGGTGGGCAACGCTGGCCGCCCGGCCACGCGTTGTGGCGGCGGGGGTGGCGCTGTGGTGCCTGGGGCTGCTGGGCTTTGGGCTGTACCTGCAGCACGTCGTCGGGCTGGAGCCGTGCCCGATGTGCATCGTGCAGCGCTACGCGCTCGTCGGGGTGGCGCTGCTGACCGCGCTGGCCGCCGCGCTGCCCCGTCGTGGGGCGCGCCTGGGGCTTATCGCCGCCGCGCTGGTGGTGGCGGGGTTGGGGGCCTTCGTCGCGGCGCGGCAGTCGTGGCTGCAGTGGTTCCCTCCCGAGATCCAAGCCTGCGGACGGGATTTCTACGGCATGATCGAGGCCTTCCCCCTCAAGCGGGCCATTCCGATGATCTTTCGCGGCAGTGGTGACTGCACCGCGATCGACTGGACCTGGCTGGGGCTGACGATCGCCAACTGGTCGTTCCTCAACTTCGTGGCCATGGCCGCCGTGTGCCTGACCCTGCTGGTGGGGGGCGCGCGCCGCCGCTGAAGGCGCGGGCTTGCGGCGATGGATCGCGTGGGTGCCCTGGTCGTCGGCGCGGGCGTCATCGGCCTGGCGGTGGCGCGCGCGCTGGCACAGGCCGGGCGCGAGGTGGTGGTGCTGGAGCGCGCCACGGCGATCGGTACCGGCGTCAGTTCGCGCAGCAGCGAGGTCATCCACGCCGGGCTGTACTACACGCCCGGGTCATGGAAGGCCCGCCTGTGCGTGCGCGGCAAGGCGCTGCTGTACGACTACGCGCAGCGCTCGGGGGTGGGGCATCGGTGCTGTGGCAAGCTGGTGGTGGCCGCCGACGCGGCCGATGAAGCGACGCTGGAGGGGCTGGCCCGGCGCGCGGCGGCCAACGGCGTGCCGGTACAGCCGCTGGACGCGGCGCAGGTGCAGCGGCGCGCCCCCGCGCTGCGTGCAGCGGCGGCGTTGTGGTCGCCTACCACCGGCATCGTGGACAGCCACGCGCTGATGCAGGCGCTGCACGCCGATGTGCAGCGCGCCGGCGGTGTGGTGGCGTTGGGGTCGGTGTTCGAGGGGGCTGAGCCGATCGGCGCGCGCGGCGAGGGTGGCTGGCGTGTGCATGGCCACACGCTGGCAGGCGAAGCCTTTGCGCTGCAGGCCGACGTGCTGGTCAACGCGGCCGGTTTGTGGGCGTGCCACGTGGCCCGCGCGGTGCAGGGGCCGCCCCCGCAGGCGTGGCCACGCCCACGCTACGCCAAGGGGCACTACTTCGCGCTGCGGGGGGCGGCGCCGGTGGATTGTCTGGTGTACCCGGTGCCGCGCGACGCATGGCTGGGTGTGCACCTGACGCTGGACCTTGGTGGACAAGCCCGGTTTGGCCCCGACCTGCAGTGGCTGCCCGATGCGTCGCCGCAGACCTTGACCTACGACGTTGACGGTACACGCCAGGCGGCGTTCGAAGCCGCCATCCGCCGCTACTGGCCCGGGTTGCCAGCCGACGCGCTGCAGCCGGCTTACGCCGGCGTCCGGCCCAAAATCCACGGCCCCGACGAACCCGCGCCGGACTTCGCGCCGGTGGGCCCGGAGCAGCACGGCTGGGCGGGCCTGGTGCATCTGCTGGGCTTCGAATCCCCGGGCCTGACCAGCGCGCTGGCGGTGGGCGAGGTGGTGGCGACGCTCCTGGCCTGACGACGGCCTCTGGTGACGCGGGCGCGGCCAGGGGAACCATCCACGCGACGCTGAATCGGCACAGGGATATGACGATCGATCCCTTCGCCGAATTCGCCATGCTGCTGCTGGTGGCTGCGGCTGCAGGGGCGATGTTCGTGCGTTTGCGTCAGCCCGTGCTGATCGCTTACATCGTGGTCGGCATCGCGTTGGGCCCTGCGGGCCTGGGGTGGGTCAAGGCGCACGACCAGGTGGCGCTGCTGGCCCAAATCGGCGTGACGGTGCTGCTGTTCATCGTCGGGCTCAAACTCGACTGGCACCACGTACGGCACATCGGCCCTGTGGCGCTGGCCACCGGCCTGGGGCAGCTGGCCTTCACGATCGCCCTGGGGTTTGGATTGATCCTGGCGCTGGGCAAAGACGTGATGACGGCGCTGTACGTGGCGGTGGCGCTGACCTTTTCGAGCACGATCATCATCGTCAAGCTGCTGACCGACAAGCGGGAGCTCGACTCGCTGCACGGGCGCATCGCGGTGGGTTTTTTGATCGTGCAGGACCTGGCGGTGGTGCTGGCCATGATGGCGATGAGCGCCCTGAGGGCTCCCGAGGGTGCCGATGGTGCCGTTGGCTGGGGCGTCGTGGGGTCGTTGGTCGGGCGGGTGGTGTTGGCGGTGGCGCTGATTGCAGGCTTGATGCGCTGGGTGTTGCCGCGGGTGACCGCGATGATGGCGCGCTCCCAGGAGTTGCTGCTGATTTTTGCCCTGGCCTGGGGTCTGGGCCTGGCGGCGCTGGGGGCCTGGGCCGGTTTTTCGATGGAGGCCGGCGCGTTCGTCGCGGGGTTCACGCTGGCCTCGACCCACTACCGGGAAGCGATCAACGCCCGGCTGGGCGGTGTTCGCGATTTTTTGTTGCTGTTTTTTTTCATACACCTCGGGGCGGAGTTGGATCTGTCCACGTTGGGGCAGGAGCTCGTGCCCGCGCTGGTGTTGTCGCTGTTTGTGCTTGTGGGCAACCCGCTGATCGTCATGGCGATCATGGGCTACATGGGCTACCGCAAGCGCACGGGCTTTTTGGCGGGCCTGACGGTGGCGCAGATCAGCGAGTTTTCGATCGTCTTCGTGGCCATGGGCATCTCGCTGGGCCACATCGATACGCAGGCGTTGGGGCTGACCACGCTGGTCGGGCTGATCACGATCACCCTGTCGACGTACATGATTCTGTACTCCCACCCGTTGTACGAGCGCCTGGCCCCGTGGCTTGACATCTTTGAGCGGAGGCGACCGTACCGCGAGTTGGCCGTGGACCGCCACCCACCGCGCAGCGGTGAGGCGGATGTGCTGGTGTTCGGCCTGGGGCGCTACGGCAGCCGGCTGCTGCGCGAGCTGCACCAGCGTGGTGTCACCGCGGTCGGGCTCGACCATGACCCGGAGCTGGTGCGCGAACTCAAGCGCCAACACTTGCCGGTGCACTACGGCGACGCCGAAAACCCCGACTTCTTGGAGTCACTGCCGTTGTCGTCCACCCGGTGGGTGGTGGTGACGCTGCCCCTGGTGGCATCGGCCCGCACGCTCGTGTACGCGCTGCGCATCGCGGGCTACCGAGGCCCGATCGCGGTGGCCGCCCGCGACGAGGCAGCGCTGGAGGAGCTGCAGCGGCTTGATGTGCAGCACATCTATCAACCTTACCGCGACGCAGCGTTGCACGCCGCGCAACACCTGGCCAGTGTCATGCGCCCGGCCAACGTTGGTCCAGGAGCCGATCCATGAGCGAGGGCGTCACGACCACCACGTGGCCGACCACGTTGCCGCAGGGGGGCGTGGTGGCGGCAACCGATTTTTCCCCTGGCGCGCAGGCCGCCGTGCACCGCGCCGCACGCCTGGCGCAAGGCCTGGGCACGCACCTGACGGTGCTGCACGTGCTGCAACACGACTGGATAACCGAGCTGACGACATGGCTCGGCGGGGCCCAGCCCCGTGAGCGCATCGTGGCCGATGCCCGAGCGACGCTGGAAGAACTCGTGCATGCGATGCGGGCGCAGTCGCCCGCGCTCGCCGTGCATGCGGCCTTGGTCGAGGGGCACCCCGTGCGCGACATCGACGGGGTCGCGCGGCAATGCCAACCGTACTGCGTGGTGCTGGGGGCCAGCGGGCGGGGCGGCGCGCAGTTGCCGGTGCTGGGCACCACCGTCGAGCGCCTGCTGCGCAAGGCGGGCCAACCTGTGCTGGTCGTGCGGCAGCCGCCGCAGCGGAGTTACCAGCGTGTGCTCGTGGCGGTGGATTTTTCCCCTTGGTCGGCTCCCACCCTTGACCTGGCGGCTGCGGTGGCGCCGCAGGCCAACATCTGGCTGTTGCATGCCTACACCGTGCCCTACGAGGAAAAGCTGCGCTTTGCTGGGGTTGACGACGAGATGATTGAGCTGTACCGCCAACGCGCCCGGGAGCGCGCTCGCAACGGTTTGCACCACCTGGCGCAGCAACGGGGCTGGCCCCCGACGCGCTACCAAACCGTGCTGCACGAGGGCGACGCGGCGCCCGCCCTGGTCTACGAGGCCGTGCAGCGCGATTGCGACCTGGTCGTCATTGGCAAGCACGGTGTCAGCGCGGCTGAGGAACTGCTGTTGGGCAGCGTCACCAAGCACGCGCTGGCGCAGGTGCCATGCGACGTGCTGGTGTCAACGCTGCAGGCGTCGGCGTGACGCGGCATCCGCGCTGCCGGTGCGTGGGCGCCCGCGTCAGCCCTGGGGCTGACCGATCATCACCCCGCGCGGGTGCCAGGCGCGTGGTCGCGCAGCGCCCGCGCCGCCTCCGTGACCAACGCCGGCCCGCGGTAAATCAGCCCGGTGTAGAGCTGCACCGCGTCGGCGCCGGCGCGCAGCTTGGCCACGGCGTCGTCGCCACTGAGGATGCCCCCGACACCGATGATGGGGAAACCCGGCCCCAGGCGCGCCCGCAGCGCCGCGATGACGCGGTTGCTTGGTGCGGCCAGCGGCGCGCCGGACAGCCCGCCGGCTTCGTCCGCGTGGGGCAAGCCTTGCACCGCCTCGCGCGCCAGCGTGGTGTTGGTGGCGATGACCCCATCGATACCGTGGCGCTGCAGCGCGTCGGCGATGGCGCCGATCTGCGCCTCGTCCAGGTCGGGGGCGATCTTCAGGAAGAGGGGGCGGTGCACGCCATGCTGGTCAGCCAGCCGCGCACGCTCGTCGGTGAGCGCGGCGAGCAACCGCTCCAGGGCTTCGTCGCTTTGCAGTTGGCGCAGGTTGCGCGTGTTGGGGCTGGAAATGTTGACGGTGACGTAGTCGGCGTACGGGTACACGCCGCGCAGCCCAAGCAGGTAGTCCTCCACCGCGCGCTCGATGGGGGTGTCGGCGTTTTTGCCGATGTTGAGGCCCAGCACCAACGCCGGCTGCCCCTGCTGGCGCACGCGGCTGGCGCGCACGTGGGCGACGAAGGCCTCCAGCCCCTCGTTGTTGAAGCCAAAGCGATTGATGAGCGCTTGGGCTTGGGGCAGACGAAACAGGCGCGGCTTGGGGTTGCCGGGCTGGGGCCTGGGCGTGACGGTGCCCACCTCGACAAAGCCAAACCCCATGGCCGCCCAGGCGTCGATGCATTGCGCGTTTTTGTCCAACCCAGCGGCCAGCCCCACGCGGTTGGGCAGCGTGAGCCCTGCCAGCCGAATGGGGTCGTGCACACGCGGCTGCGCCAGCAACCCCAGCAGCGGTGTGTGTTGCAACCGCTGCAGGGTGTGCAGCGTCAGCTCGTGGGCGTGTTCGGGGTCCAGCGCGAACAAGGCGCGGCGCGTCAGGCCGTAGGGAATCCAGCTCATTGGATAAT
>NZ_CALIND010000044.1:0-20587 GCF_938045175.1 uncultured Tepidimonas sp. | reverse complement strand
GGCAGCCAGCGCTTCCGCGCCGGCCAAGAAAGCCGCGCCCAAGAAAAAGGCCGCCGCGGTGACCGCCGAGCCCGCGGCGACCGCCCAGAAGCCCACGACCAAGAGACCTGCGGCTAAAACGAGCGCAGCCGCCAGCGCGAGCGGCAAGACGACCGCAGCGAAGTCGACGTCCACCGCGGCCAGCGCCCCGGCGAAAAAGGCGGCCGAAAAAACGACCGAAAAGACGGCGGTGAAAGCACCGGCAAAAAAGACATCGAGCGCGAAGACGGCCACCCCGAGCGCCACACCGGCCGTCAAGGCCGAGAAAGTGGTCAAAGCCTCGAAGGCGACGGCCTCGAAGGACGAGGCGCCGAAGGCGAAAAAAACCGCCAAGGCAGGCAAAACGGACAAAGCCGCCAAAGGCGAATCCGCTGGCGACAAGGCTCCTACCCAAGCGTCTGGCGCCAAGGCCAAGTCCAAAGGCAAGGCCGAGGCCGCTGCCGCGCCCAGCGCCCAAACCAAGCTCAACCCCAAGGCGGCGTGGCCGTTCCCGACCGGTCCACGGCCCTGAGCGCGGACGCTTGACGCGTCCCCGCCGCCAGGCGGGGTGCGTGGCCCCTTGGGCTCAGAGGCTGAAACGGTAGTTCTGCCCGCCTTGGGTGGCGATCTTGGCCGCGCCCATGCGGTTGCCCAGTCGCGCGGCCTGCTCGACGCCCCAGCCGTGCGCCAGCCCGTACAGCAGGGCGGCCCGGAAGGCATCGCCGCAGCCGGTCGGATCGACGATGGCGCTGGCGCGCTCGCCGGCCACGCGCGTGCACTGGCCATCTTGCCACACGTCGCAGCCGTGCTCCCCGAGCGTCACCACCAGCGCCCGCAACCGCTGTGACAGGGCAGCCAGCGACAGGCCCGTGCGATCGCACAGCAGTCGGGCCTCGTAGTCATTGAGCGCGGCCCAATCAGCCCACTCGACCAACTGTCGCAGTTCGGCGCCGTCGAACATCGGCAACCCCTGCCCGGGATCGAAGACGAACGGCACGCCCGCCGCGTGCAGCTGCTCGGCGTGCGTCCAGGTGGCCTGCTTGCCGTCGGGCGACAGGATGGCGATCGACACGCCGGCCGTCTCTGCGATCGGGTTGTGGTGCGCCAGCGCCATCGCTCCGGGATGAAACGCCGTGATCTGGTTGTTGTCCCGATCCGTCATGATCATCGCCTGGGCGGTGAAATGCTCGGGCGTGACTCGCAGCGCCGACACGTCCACCCCCATGGCCTGCAGGCGTGCCAGATAGGGCTGGCCGTCGGCACCCAGCGTGGCCACGGGCCGCACCGCCGCCCCCAGCTGCCGCAAGCCGTAAGCGATGTTGCCCGCGCAGCCGCCGTACTCGCGCCGCAACGCCGGCACCAAAAACGACACGTTCAGGATGTGCAGCTGGTCCGGCAGGATGTGGTCGGCAAAACGGCCTTCGAAGTCCATGATGGTGTCGAAGGCCAGGGAACCGCAAACGAGGATGGTCATGAAAAAGACTCGTGAGGAGACCCGAACGGGTCAGGGATAGAACAAGACTGCCCGGTAGCCCGCCATGCGGGCCGCCTTCGGGTGATCGAACGCCAACTCGAACTGCAGCGGCCACTCCTGCCCCGGTGCCAGCGTGGCCCGCGGCTGCGGCCATTCGGCCGGCAGCCACACCCGGCGCACCAAGACCCGATCCTGGGCATCGGTCAACGTCAGCTCCAGCGCCGGCGCGGCGATCTCGATGTCGGCATGGTTGCGCACCACCAGATGGAAGCTGTAGCGGTCGGGCGCGCGGCGCAGCAGCACCGACCCTTCGATGACCACGTCCTGTGGCCGCCGGGGCGGCGCGATCGTGCATCCGAGCACTTCGCAAAACACCTGCAGCCCGGGCCGCGATTCGGGGTAACGCGCCGCCAGCGTGTCCCGCCAGTGCCATACCGCTTGGCCCAAAAGCGATGCCGTCAACCCCAGCGCTGCAAGTATCAGCGTCGCCCGCACCCACGGCCGGCGCCAGAACGCCCGACGGCGCGCCTGCCGCACGAACGACCAGTCCGGCAACGACCCGTCTGACAAGGGCACGCTCGGCGGCGCGGCCTCGGGCAGGGATCCCGGTGGCGACTCGTCAGGGGGCTGCGACGGGCAATCTTCGGTCGGGGGGCGCGCCGTGTCGTGAGCGTCGGCGACATCGGGGGCCGCCACCTCGGGGGACGAGGAAGGCGGGGGGGGTGGGGGATCTGGCGTCGCCGGGCGCGGCGCCTCGGTCGGCAGCGGCACGGAGGCCGGCTCCAGATCCAGCGTGGCATCGAATACGTGCTGGCACCGCCCGCAGCGCACCCAGCCATCGGCGATTTTGAGCTGATCCGCCACGACCTTGAAGGCCGTTCCACACGAGGGGCAGCGGGTAATGAAGCTCATGCCCCGGATTATGGCGGCGTTGCCCCCAGACGCTGTGCCGTCATCAGGATCCAACCCTCGTCCGCCTCCTGCACCTGCAACGCCAGCCACGGCGCGTAGGCCGCGCGCAGCTCCTCGGCCTGGCGCTCCAGGATGCCGGCCAACACCAGGTGCCCGCCCGGTGCGACGTGCGCACACAGCAGCGGCGCGAGCACCTTCAACGGCGTGGCAAGGATGTTGGCCAGCACCACGTCGTAGGTGCCTTGCGCCCGCTCGGGCAACCCGGCCGACAGCCGCACCCCATTGGCGGCAGCGTTGCGCTGGGTGGCTTCCACGGCTGCGGGGTCGATATCGACCGCATCCACCGCCTGCGCGCCAAACCGCGCTGCCGCCATCGCCAAGATGCCCGAGCCGCAGCCATAGTCCAGCACGCGCCGTCCGCGCGGCGGATGCGCCGCGATCCAGCGCAGACACATGCGCGTGGTGGGGTGGGTGCCGGTGCCGAACGCCAGGCCCGGGTCCAGCCGCAGCACGGTGCGCGCTGCCGCTGGCGGCTCGTGCCACGTCGGCACGATCCAAAAGTCGGGCGTGATGGCCACCGGCTCGAACTGTGACTGGGTCAGACGCACCCAGTCGGTATCGGCCACCGGGCGCACGCCGACCACGGCCGCGTCGGCCATGAAGTCCTGCACCGCCAACAGCCCGGCCGCCTCGCGTGCCTGGGCTTCGGTGTCGAACAGCGCCACCACCTGCGAGCGCTGCCAACCCGCCGCCGGTGGCGGCAGACCCGGCTCGCCAAACAGCGCGCGCTCGGCGGGGGTGTGGGCGTCGGCATCTTCCACCGCCACGCTCAGCGCGTCGAGCGCCTCCAGCGCGTCGCAGACGGCTTCCACCTGGGCTTCGGGCACCTGCAGCACCAGCTCGTGCCAGCGCGCGGCGGGGGCGGGGGCGGCGTCAGCTGCGCTCACGTTGGGCCAACCAGCTTTCCAAGTAGTGGATGTTGGTGCCGCCGGCCTCGAAGTTGGCGTCCACCATCAGCTCGCGGTGCAACGGCACATTGGTCTTGATGCCCTCGATGACCACCTCGGCCAGCGCCCCGCGCATGCGCGCGAGCGCCTGCTCGCGCGTGTCGCCGTGCACGATGATTTTGCCCACCATCGAGTCGTAGTGGGGTGGCACGGTGTAGCCGGTGTAGATGTGCGAATCGACCCGCACCCCCGGCCCACCCGGTGCGTGCCAGGCCGTGATGCGCCCGGGCGACGGGGTGAATTTGTACGGATCCTCGGCGTTGATGCGGCACTCGATGGCGTGGCCGCGCAGCTGGATCTGGCGCTGCGTGAACGGGAGCTTTTCCCCCGCGGCAATGAGGATTTGCTGGCGCACGATGTCGATGCCGGTGACCATTTCGGTCACCGGGTGCTCCACCTGCACGCGCGTGTTCATCTCGATGAAGTAGAACTCGCCGTTCTCGTACAGGAACTCGAACGTGCCCGCGCCGCGGTAGCCCATCTTCTTGCAGGCGGCCGCGCAGCGCTCGCCGATGCGCTCGACCAGGCGGCGCGGGATGCCGGGCGCCGGCGCTTCCTCGATCACCTTTTGGTGGCGGCGCTGCATCGAGCAGTCGCGCTCGAACAGGTACACCGCGTTGCGGTACTGGTCGGCCAGCACCTGGATTTCGATGTGCCGGGGGTTCTGGAGAAATTTCTCCATGTACACCTCCGGGTTGTTGAATGCGGCGCCCGCTTCGCTCTTGGTGGTCTGCACCGCGTGCAGCAGCGCGGCCTCGGTGTGCACCACCCGCATGCCGCGGCCCCCGCCGCCGCCCGCGGCCTTGATGATGACGGGGTAGCCGATGCTGCGCGCGATGCGCTTGATCTCGGCGGGGTCGTCGGGCAAGGCGCCGTCCGAGCCCGGCACGGTGGGCACGCCCGCCGCTTTCATCGCCTGCTTAGCCGAGACCTTGTCGCCCATGAGGCGGATCGACTCGGGCGTGGGGCCGATGAAAACGAAGCCGCTCTTTTCGACGCGCTCGGCAAAGTCGGCATTCTCGGACAGGAAGCCGTAGCCCGGGTGGATGGCCTCGGCGTCGGTCACTTCGGCGGCCGAGATGATGGCCGGCATGCTCAGGTAACTCTGCGCCGACGGCGCCGGGCCGATGCAGACCGCCTCGTCGGCGAGCTTGACGTACTTGGCCTCGCGGTCGGCCTCGGAGTACACGACGACGGCCTTGATGCCCAACTCGCGGCAGGCGCGCTGGATGCGCAGCGCGATCTCGCCGCGGTTGGCGATCAGGATCTTCTTGAACATGCCCGCGCCCTCACTCGAGGACGAAGAGGGGCTGGCCGTACTCGACGGCTTGGCCGTTCTCGACCAGAATTTCCTTGATGACACCTGCACGATCGGCCTCGATTTCGTTGAGAATCTTCATGGCTTCGATGATGCACACCGGCTCGCCTTCCTTGACCGCCTGGCCCACTTCCACGAAGGGCTTGGCCCCCGGGCTGGGTGCACGATAGAAGGTTCCGACCATGGGCGATTTGATGACGTGTCCCTCGATCTGCGCCGGCGCGGCCGACGCCGCCGGCGGCACTGGCGAGGGCGCGGGCGCCGTGAGGGTGATGGGCGCGGCTGGCACGGCCTGGGCCGGGGCGGGGGCAGGCACCATCATGGGTGCTGCGGGAGCCGCCTTGACGATGCGGACCTTGCCTTCGGCTTCCGTGATCTCGAGTTCGGAGACGTTCGACTCCGAGACCAGGTCGATGAGCGTCTTGAGTTTGCGAAGATCCATGGTGACTCCGTATGATGCACCCAACATGCGTTGATCGTGCCGCGAACATCGCGGAAAGAGCGCGAAATATACACGAGCCCTTGTCCACCGTCGCCCACAGGAACCCCCGATGACCGATGACGACAGCGTCGCCACGATGGCCCTACCGGGGCTGGCGCGCGCCCTGATCGGCGCGGGCGTGCTCACGCAGCGCCAGGCCGAGACACTCTACGCCCAGGCCCAGGCGCGCCAGACCGGCTTCATCACCGAACTCATCGGCAGCCAGTCGGTGTCGCCGCGTGACTTGGCGCACGTGATGTCGGTGGCTTTTGCCGCGCCGCTGATCGACCTCGACGCCGTCGACCCGCAGCGCCTGCCCCACGGATTGCTCGACCCCAAAACCTGCCAGCAGTACCGCGTCGTGCCCCTGGGGCGGCGCGGTAACCGGCTGTCGGTGGCCACGGCGGATCCGTCGGACTTGCAGGCGGCAGAAAAAATCAAGTTCGAAACCCAGCTCAGCGTCGACTGGATCATCGCAGAGGTCAACAAGCTGGGCAAGCTGGTCGAATCCTTCACCGCGAGTGCCCAGCAGGTGATCGACCAGATCGTCGGCCAGACGTTCGACTTCGCGGCCGACGGTATCGAAATGACCTCGGACGAGCCCGCCGACAAGGTGTCGGCCGAGGTAGAAGACGCGCCCATCGTGCGGTTTTTGCAAAAAATGCTGCTCGACGCCTACACGATGCGTGCCTCGGACCTGCATTTCGAGCCCTACGAACACCAGTACCGCGTGCGTTTTCGCATCGACGGCGAGCTGCGCGAGGTCGCCTCTCCCCCGGTGGCGATCAAGGACAAGCTCGCGTCGCGCATCAAGGTCATCTCCAAGCTCGACATTGCCGAAAAGCGCGTGCCGCAGGACGGGCGCATGAAGCTCAAGGTCGGCCCCGACAAGGTGATCGACTTTCGCGTCAGCACCCTGCCCACGCTGTTCGGCGAGAAAGTGGTGATCCGCATCCTGGATCCGAGCAGCGCCCAGATGGGTATCGACGCGCTGGGCTACGAACCCGACGAAAAGGCCAAGCTGCTGGAAGCCATCAACCGGCCCTATGGCATGGTGCTCGTCACCGGCCCCACGGGGTCGGGCAAGACCGTCTCGCTCTACACCTGCCTGAATCTGCTCAATCAGCCCGGGGTCAACATCTCCACGGCCGAGGACCCGGCCGAGATCAACCTGCCGGGCGTCAACCAGGTCAACGTCAACGAAAAGGCGGGGCTGACCTTTGCCGCTGCGCTGCGGGCGTTTCTGCGTCAGGACCCCGACATCATCATGGTGGGCGAGATTCGTGACCTGGAAACCGCCGACATCGCGATCAAGGCGGCGCAGACCGGCCACCTGGTGTTATCCACGCTGCACACCAACGATGCGCCCTCCACCCTCACGCGCTTGCTCAACATGGGGGTGGCGCCGTTCAACATCGCCTCCAGCATCAACCTGATCACGGCGCAGCGCCTCGCGCGGCGGTTGTGCCCCAAGTGCAAAGTGCCGCACCATGACATTCCCGAGCGTGCGCTGCTGGACGCGGGCTTTCGGCCCGAGGACCTGGACGGCCAATGGCAACCGTACCGCCCCGTGGGCTGCCCGGCCTGCCACGAAGGCTACAAGGGCCGGGTCGGCATCTACCAGGTCATGCCCGTGACCGAAGCCATCCAGCAGCTGATCCTGCGCGGCGCCAGCGCGCTGGAGATTGCCGCCCAGGCACGCGCCGAAGGCGTGCGCACCCTGCGCGAAAGTGGGCTGCGCAAGGTTAAGATGGGCATCACGTCACTGGAGGAGGTTCTGGCGGTGACCAACGACTGACCGAATCATCGCCCGGCACGCCCCATCGTCCCGAACCGCAGCGGAGCACCCATGGCCACGACAGCCCCGACCATCAAAGAATACGTCTACGAGTGGGAAGGCAAGGACCGCAACGGCAAGACGGTCAAGGGCGAGCTGCGCGCGGCCGGCGAGGCCCAGGTGCAGGCGCAACTGCGGCGCCAGGGCATCCTGGTGCAAAAGGTCAAGAAGCGCCGGCTCGCCTCGGCCAAGCGCATCCGCCCCAAGGACATCGCCATCTTCACACGCCAGCTCGCCACCATGATGAAGGCGGGCGTGCCACTGTTGCAGGCCTTCGACATCGTCGGACGCGGCAACCCCAACCCGAGCGTGGCCCGACTGCTGTACGACATTCGCTCTGACGTCGAGACCGGCACCTCACTCAGCGCGGCGTTTCGCAAACACCCGGCGTACTTCAACTCGCTCTATTGCAACCTGGTCGAAGCGGGCGAGGCGGCCGGGATCCTGGAAGATATCCTGGACCGGCTGTCAACGTACCTGGAAAAGACCGAGGCGATCAAGAGCAAGGTCAAGTCCGCCCTGATGTACCCGACCGCGGTCATGGTGGTGGCCTTCATCGTCGTGTCGGTGATCATGATCTTCGTGGTACCGGCGTTCAAGGAGGTGTTCACCTCCTTCGGCGCCGATCTGCCGGCACCGACGCTGGCGGTAATCGCGATCAGCGAATTTTTCGTCGCGTACTGGTGGCTCATCTTCGGGGCACTGGGTGGCGGGTTGTACTTCTTCTTCCAGGCCTGGAAGCGCGACGAGCGGGTTCAGCGTTTCATGGACCGGCTGCTGTTGCGCGTGCCCATCTTCGGCCAGCTGATCGAAAAATCCGTCGTCGCGCGCTGGACGCGCACGCTGTCCACGATGTTCGCCGCCGGCGTGCCGCTGGTCGATGCGCTCGATTCGGTGGGCGGCGCCGCCGGCAATTCGGTGTATGCCGATGCCACCGCCAAGATCCAGCAAGAGGTCGCCACCGGCACCTCGCTGACGCAGGCCATGACCAACGCTGGCATCTTCCCCTCGATGGTGCTGCAAATGTGCGCCATCGGCGAGGAGTCGGGCTCGCTGGACCACATGCTGGGCAAGGCGGCCGACTTTTACGAGCAGGAAGTCGATGACATGGTCGCTGGCCTGTCGAGCCTCATGGAGCCCGTCATCATCGTCATTCTGGGCACCATCATCGGCGGCATCGTGGTCGCGATGTACCTGCCGATCTTCAAGCTGGGCGCGGTGGTCTGACCATGTCCGCAGCCGGATCCGGCGCCCCCCTGCCGGCAGACCTGCGGCGCAACGCGGCACTGGTCGTCGATGCCAACCCGACCACGCGCATGACGCTGGCGGGCCAGCTGCGCAGCTTTGGCTTCACCTCCATCAGCCAGACCGGGCGCATTGCCGATGCGCGGCGCGAAATCGAGCGCCACCCGTTCGACCTGGTGGTGTGCGCCGACACCTTCCCGCGCGGTGGCTCCGGACAGGAGCTGCTCGACGATCTGCGCCGCTCGGGCCTGCTGCCGTATGGCACCGTGTTCATCCTGATCACCGACGAGGCCACCTATCTCAAGGTGGTCGAAGCCGCCGAATCCTCGGTGGACAGCTATATCGTGCGCCCCTACTCGGCCGCCACGCTGTACGACCGCATCGAGCAGGCCCAGCGGCGTAAGGCGGCGCTGTGGGAAATCTACCGCGCGCTCGAGGAGCGCCGCTACGACGATGCGATCGAGCGCTGCCTGGAGCGCGTTGCCACCCAGGGCCCCCAGTGGCTGTCGGCGGCCCGCTGGGGGGCCGAGATCATGCTGCGGCTGGGGCGCTTCGGGCAGGCGCAGGCGTTGTTCCAGTCGATCTGGGATGCGCAAGCGCAGCCTTGGGCGTTGCTGGGGGTGGCACGCTGCCAGCTCGACAGCGGCGCGCCCTCGGCGGCGCTGGAGACACTGCGCCAACTGATCGAAGTCGCGCCCGACTACCCGGATGCCTACGACGTGCTGGGTCGCGCCCAGATGGAGCTGGGCCGCTTCGACGATGCGCTCGACAGCCTGCAGCGGGCGCTCGAGGCGACGCCGATGGCGATCGGCCGCCAGCAGCGGCTGGGAATGCTGGCATTTTTTCTCGGCAACCGCGACAAGGCCGTCGAACTGCTGCAGCGCGCCACCTACCTGGGACTGGACTCCAAGATGTTCGACGCCGAGAGCCTGGTGTTGCTGGCCATCGCGGCGTTCGAGCGGCATGACGCGGCCGAACTGGAGCGCCACCAGGCCGAGCTGGCCAAGCGCGCGCGCGGCTATCCCGACGACAACCGGCTGCAGCGTTTCGTCGCCCTCGTCGATCTGCTGGCGCAGGCCCTGCCCACCCCGGACGAGGAGCGCCGAACACGGGTGGCGACCGAGCTGACCGCGATGGCGCCCGGTGTGGGCACGCCCGACTTCGATATGGAGGCGGCGTGCAACCTGCTCGCCGCGCTGGCAGCGCTGGCGCACCAGGGCTACACGCCGGAACACGACGCGCTGGTGGAGCGGCTGGGGCTGCGCTTTGCCACCTCCAAGGCGATGGGCGAACTGCTGGCCAGCGCCGCCAGCCACCACACCCGCTACGCGCAGCGCCTGCGCGAATGCGAGACCACGATGGTGCAGCGCATCGAACAAGCGCTGCGCCGCGCCCACGACGGCGAGCCGGTGCTGGCACTGGCCGAGCTGTGCACACTCGCACAAGACACGCTCAACGCACGCGCCGTCGAGTCGGCCTGGCTGGTGCTGCAGCGCTACCAGCGTGACATGCCCAACCCCGAACGCTGGCAACAGCGCGTGCAGGCGCTGCGCCAGGGCTATGGCACCGCCCGCAACCGGCCGGCGCTGGGCGACCCGCGCCTGCGCCCCTCGGGTGGCGTGCATCTGGGCCCGATGGATCGCGCGCCAGCGCCAGTGCGGGTCGATAATGTGGCGGCATGAGCCCGATGGATCTCTACGGCGCCACGGCACTCGTCATCGACGGCAATCCCACCTCGCGCTCGATCCTGGTGTCACAGCTGCGCGACATGGGCGCGCGCACCGTCGCGCAAAGCCCGCGCATCGCGGATGCGCGCCGCCAGCTCGAATTTCGCACCTTCGACGTGGTGGTGTGCGAGCAGCACTTTCCCAACGACAGCGGCACCGGGCAAGCCCTGCTCGATGACCTTCGTCGTGCGGGGCTGCTGCCCTTTGCCACCGTCTTCATCATGGTCACGTCCGAGGCGTCGTACTCGAAAGTGGCCGAAGCCGCCGAATCCGCCCTCGACTCGTACCTGCTCAAGCCCTTCACCGCCAACCAACTCGCCCAGCGCATCGGGCAGGCGCGCCACCGCAAAGCGGTGCTCAAAGACATTTTCGAGGCGGTCGAAAAACGCGATTTCGAGCGTGCGGCCGAGCTGTGCCTGCAGCGCTTTCGCGAGCGCGCCGACTACTGGCTGTACGCGGCCCGGGTCGGCGCCGAACTGCTGCTGCGACTGGAGCGTTACGACGAGGCTCAGCGCCTGTACGAAGCCGTCGTCGAGGCCAAGGCCTTGCCCTGGGCACGCCTGGGTGTGGCGCGCGCGCAGCTCGAAGCCGGACAGCCACAGCGCGCCAGCCAAACCCTGCAAAGCCTGATCGACGACGACCCCGGTTACGCCGACGCCTACGACGTCATGGGCCGGGCGCAGATCGAGCTGGGCAACTTCGACGCCGCACTGGCCGTCTACAAAATGGCCACCGACCTGACGCCCGCCTCCATCAGCCGGCTGCAGCGGCATGGCATGCTGGCGCATTACTGCGGCCAAACCGCGCTGGCCGAGGAGCTGCTGGCGCGCTCGGTGCGACTGGGGCTGGACTCCAAGATGTTCGACGCTCAGTCGCTGGTGCTGTTGGGATTCATGCGTTTCGAGGCGGGCGACCGCAAGGGCTTGCAGCGCTACTGGGATGATGCCCTGCGCATGGTGGAGCGCCACCCGCAGTCGCAGCGCCTGCGCCGACTGGCCGAGGTGCTCGAAATCGCGCTGCTGCTGCACGACGCCCAAGTGGCCCGCGTGCTGCAACAGTTGCGCGCCATGATGGCCACGATCACCGACGAGGACTTCGACTTCGAGGCAGCGTGCAACCTGACGACGCTGCTGGCGTATGTGGCGCAGCGCGCGATCCAGATCGACGAGGTGCAAGAGCGACTGACCGTGCTCGGGCGGCGTTTTTGCACCTCCAAGGCGCTGACGGCGCTGCTGGCTCAGGCCGCCAACGCCCACCCGCCGTACGCCGAGCGGCTGTCCAGCCTGCACACCGAGGTGCTGAGCATCATCGAGCACGCCATGCGCCAAAGCCTGGCGGGCAACCCGCGCGCCGCGGTAATCGAGCTCCTCGAACAAGGACGCACCACCTGCAACGCCAAAATCATCGAGTCGGCCTGGGGCGTGCTCAAGCGCTACGAAGCGCGCATCGATGATGCAGCAGAACTGGCACAGGCGATTCAGCCGCTGCGCACCCGCTACCAGTCCTACGCCAACAAGCCCGTCATCGGCGACAAGGCGGCGCGCCAGGCCGGCGGCGTCAGCCTGCGCGTGATGGACGTCAAGACCGTCGAGGACTGACCCGCCTGGTCAGGGAACCGGTGCCCCCGCGCGCCACCAGGCGGCGATCAACGCCCGCTCCGCCTCGGTCAAACCCGTGGCGTTGTTGATCGGCATCTGCCGCGTGACCACGACCTGCTGATACACCGCTGGCGCGTGCTGCGCCAGGGCCGGCACGCTGTCGAGCCGCACGCCCTTGGAGGCCAGCGCCTCGCCGTGACACGGCACACAGCGCTGCTGCACCACGGCCAACACCTGGGCCGGCTCTACGTGGGCGACGGGCGTGTCGCCTGCCGCGCCCGCCTGCGGCGCCGCCGGGCGTATCCCGACGATGACGGCCCCGACCAGCGCCACCCCCACCGCTGCGTACGGCCAGGGGTGCGCGCAGCGGCCAAGCCGGTACCCGTGTCGGGCCACGAAAAACTGCCGGATGGCCGCACCCCCCGCCATCAAGCCCAGCAGGGCGAGCCAGTTGGCCTCGTGCCCGGTCAGAAAGCCGTAGTGGTTGCTCAGCATCGCCAGCACCACGGGCAGCGTGAAGTAGGTGTTATGCACGCTGCGCTGTTTGCCGCGCTGGCCATGGCGCGGATCCGGGGTCTGCCCCGCCTGCAGCGCCGCCACCACCTTGCGCTGGCCGGGGATGATCCAAAACAGCACATTGGCGCTCATCGCGGTGGCCAGCATCGCGCCAATGATCAAAAACGCCGCACGCCCCGCAAACCACTGGCACGCCAGCCACGTGGCCAGCACCACCAGCAGCGCCACCGCCAGCCCGACTTTACGGTCGCCACCAGGCGTCTGACCCCACCAGCGGCAGATGGCGTCGTACAGCAACCAAAACACGACCAGGAACGCGATCGCCGCCGCGCCCGCCATCCACGCCGCGGGCCACGCGTACACCCGCGCGTCCACCAGATAGATGTCGGCCTGCCACAGGTACGACACCGCCAGCAACGCAAAACCGCTGAGCCAGGTGGTGTAGCTCTCCCAGTAAAACCAGTGCAGCCGCTCGGGCAGGCGGGGCGGCGCGACGGCGTATTTGACGGGGTGATAAAACCCTCCCCCGTGCACCGCCCACAGCTCACCGGTCGCGCCGTCGCGCCGCAGGCGCTCGTCCGCGGGCGGCGTCAGGCTGCTGTCCAGAAACACGAAGTAAAACGACGACCCGATCCAGGCGATGGCCGCCACCACATGCAACCAACGCAACAACAGGTTGGCCCAGTCCAGAAGATAGGCATCCACGGCACGCTCCATGCGCCCGGTGGCGCACGTGGTGCGACCCCCACCACCGCGGGCGCTGTGGGGGCCCCAGGCCGCGACCTGCGGCGTCACGCCCCGGCGGATCCGAAGCGTGGCCGCTGCGCCGCTGCGACCAACCGTATTAGTGTACCGGCTGGCCAGCCACCGCGAGGGGGCTCAGGGCAAACACTCCAGCGCGTGCTGGTAACGCGCATCGGCCATGAGCGCATCCCAATCGAGCGCCGGCCCGTTGGGCAGCAACGCGCGGCGGCGCACCTCGGCCGTCTCGTCGGGCAGCCAGCGCTCCTCGTATACCGCGCGGCTGAGGCCTTCGATCAGGTCGTCGATCGCCACGCCGCCCGCTTGCGTGCTCTGGTTGCACAGCAGCACCAGGTCGCAGCCAGCCTCCAGCGCCGCCAGTGCGGCTTCGGTGTACGTCAGCGACTGCCCCCGCCATTGGCGGGCAGCGGCCATGGACAGATCGTCGCTGAAGATGGCGCCGGTAAAGCCCAGCCGCTCGCGCAGGATGTCGCGCAGCCAGCGACGCGAAAAACCGGCGGGGCCATCGTCCACCCGCGGATAGACCACATGCGCCGGCATCACGGCGGCCAGCGATGCGCTGAGCCACCCGTACGGCGCGGCGTCGTCGTCCAGGATCGCTTCCAGCGGCCGGTCGTCGATGGGCAGCTCGACGTGCGAATCGGCCTCGGCCCAGCCGTGGCCCGGAAAATGTTTGCCGCAGTGGGCCATGCCCGCCAGCCGCATGCCGTGCATCAGCGCTTGCGCGAGCAGCGTCACCACGCGCGGGTCCGCGTCGAACGCGCGATCACCAATCACGTCGCTGCGGCCATGGTCCAGGTCCAGCACCGGGGCAAAGCTCAGGTCCACGCCACAGGCGCGCAGCTCGGCTGCCAACACGTAGCCCGCCGCCGTGGCGGCATTGCACGCGATCAGCGCGGCTTCCCCTGCGCGCGCCTCGGGCGCCTCGCGCCACAGGCGGCCGAACTCGCGCATCGGCGGCAAGTGGGTAAAGCCGTCACTGCGAAAGCGCTGCACGCGCCCGCCCTCGTGGTCAACGCAGATGAGCAGATCCTTGCGCACACGCTTGATTTGGCGGCACAGGGCCTGCAGTTGGGTGCGGTCGCGCCAGTTGCGGGCAAACAGAATCACGCCACCGACCAGCGGGTGGCTCAGCCGGGCACGGTCGGCCTCGGTCAGCCGGGTACCGGCGATGTCGATGATCAAGGGGGCATGCAGGGTCATGGGTCTTGCTCCACCACCACAAAGCTGGCGGCATGGTCGGATTCGTCGGTCAGGCTCAGGTGCGCGCGCCAGCGCCGCGCCTCGAACCACTGCTGCAGCGGTCCGTGCAGCCGGAAGGCGGGACGCCCGCCGGGCAGGTGGATGACCTCGCAGTCGCGCCAGGTCATGGGGGCGCGCAGGCCCAGGCCGACGGCTTTGGCGAACGCCTCCTTGGCCGAAAAACGCGTGGCCACGAAACGCACACCGCGCTCGGGCCAGCGCTGGCGCCGCTCGTGCCAGGTGGCCAGCTCGCCGTCGGCCAGCACCCGGCGCGCAAAGCGCTCGCCATGGCGCTCCAAGGCCGCGGCGATGCGGCGCACATCGCACAGGTCGGTGCCAATGCCGACGATCATGGCGCGTGCGCCGCGTCGATGCAGCGCTGGTACACCTGGACCGTGGCCGTGTAGCCGAGCTCGAGCGCGTCGGCGATCAAGGCGTGGCCGATGGAGACCTCTGCCACACCCGGGACGGCGCGCAAAAAGTCAGTCAAGTTGTCGCGGTTGAGGTCGTGGCCAGCGTTGACGGCGAGCCCGACGACGTGCGCCGCCTCGGCCGCGGCGCGGTAGCGCTGCAGCTGCACCGCGCGCGCCGCCGGGTCAGGCCAAGCAGCGGCGTAGGGTTCGGTGTAGAGCTCGACGCGGTCCGCCCCCACCGCCCGCGCCGCGGCCATTTGCTCGGGCACAGGGTCCATGAAAAGACTGACGCGAGCGCCCAGCGCGTGCGCCTGCTCGATGACCGGACGCAGGCGCTCGGCGTCGTCCGGAAAACGCCAGCCATGGTCGCTGGTGAACTGGTCCATCGCGTCGGGCACGAAGGTCAGTTGATGCAACGGCAGGCCTTGCTGCACCAGCTCGCGCGCCACGTCGAGCAGGTTGTGGAACGGGTTGCCCTCGATGTTGAACTCGCGCTGCGGCCAGGCCTGCATCAGGTGCCCCAGATCGAACACATCGTGCCAGCGGATGTGGCGCTCGTCCGGTCGGGGGTGGATGGTGATGCCGTCGGCCCCGGCCTGCAGGCACAGCGTGGCGGCCCGCGTGACGCTGGGAATGCCCAAATGCCGGCTGTTGCGCAACAGGGCGACCTTGTTGACGTTGACGGACAGCGCGGTGCGTACGGGCGCGGATGGCAGACCTGGACTCATGGTGTGGGCTCGCTCGTGGGCGGCAACGGACGGGGGGCGATGCGGCGCACGGCCCGCATCAGCTCACGGGTACGAAACGACGCGACCCCGCTATGGTAGTGCAGCAGGCCGGCGAGCCCCGTGCGCAGCGCGGCAGTGGCCAGCAGCGGCGCCTGCGTGCACAGCGCTGCCCACGGGTCAGGGCCGTCCAGCGCGGCCTGCAAAGCGGTCCACGCGGCGGCGGGCAAGGTGTCGGCCGACTCACCAGCGGCGGGCTGCAAGCCGGCGTGCGGCGAGAGCCGGCACGGCTGCGCCGGCTCCAGCGGCAGCAGCCGCAGGCCGTCGCGCGCCAAATCGGGCAGCCACCCCAAGGTGCGCAGCAGCAACAACTCGAACGCGCGCAACACCACCGCGGCGTCATCGCCCAGGGCCAGCGCGCACACCGCGCGCGCGTAGTGGTCGAACAGCACCGGGTGCGGGTCGTCGCGTACCATCAGGCGCAGCAGCAGCTCGTTCAGGTAGTAGCCCGCCAACAGCGCGTCACCCGCGGGCATGACGTGTCCGCCAGCGTAATGAGCAGCCTTGAGGGTGCGCACCTCGGCGTCGCCGGACCAATCCACGCGCAGCGGCTGCAGCGGCAGCAGCACGGCCCGAAACTGCGACGTGGGGCGTTTGACCCCCTTGGCCACCAGGGCCACGCGCCCATGGTGGCGGCTGAGCAGCTCCAGGATCAGGCTGGACTCGCTCCAGTCGTGCCGATGCAGGACGAAGGCGGGCTCGTCGTGCACCCGCGCGCGCGGCCGCGATCCCACGTCACTCGTAGCCGTAGGCGCGCACCCGCGCTTCGTCGTCCGACCAGCCGGAGCGCACCTTGACCCAGAGTTCCAGGTACACCTTGCCGCCCCACTGGCGCTCCAGCTCCTGCCGCGCTTCGGTGCCGATGCGCTTGAGCCGCTCGCCACCCTCGCCAATCACCATGCCCTTGTGGCTTTCGCGCTCGACGATGATGGTGGCAGCGATGCGGCGCAGCTCGCCTTCTTGCTCGAAGCGATCGACGACCACGGTGGAGGTGTAGGGCAGCTCATCGCCCGTGAGGCGAAACAGCTTCTCGCGCACCAGCTCGCCGGCCAAAAAGCGCTCGCTGCGGTCGGTCAGGTCGTCAGCCTCGTACAGCCAGGGCTGCTCGGGCAGGTAGCGCTCGCACAGCGCCAGCAGGCGCTGCACGTCGCGACGCTGCTTGGCCGACATCGGAAAGAACTCGGCAAACGGGTGGCGCTCCTGCATGCTGCGCAGCCAGGGCGCGATCTCGACGCGGCGGTGCACGCGGTCGAGCTTGTTGGCCACCAGGATCACCGGCACCCCGGGCGGCAGCAGGGCCAGCACCTTGGCGTCGGCCAGGTCGAAGCGGCCCGCCTCCACCACGAACAGTACCAGATCGACGTCGGTCACCGCACCCAGCACGGCCTTGTTGAGCGCGCGGTTGAGGGCGCTGGCATGCCGGGTTTGAAAGCCGGGGGTATCCACGAACAGGAATTGGGTCGCGCCCTCGGTGCGAATGCCCGTGATGCGGTGCCGGGTGGTTTGCGCCTTGCGCGAGGTGATGCTGATTTTTTGGCCCACCAGGGCATTGAGCAAGGTCGACTTGCCGACGTTGGGCTTGCCCACGATGGCGATGAAACCACAACGCTGCGCCGACGACGGCGCGGGCGCAGACGGGGAAGGCGCAGCAGACGACTCGGCAGGCAGCATGGTCATGGCGTAGGGGCGCGGCGGCTCGTGCCGCCCGTTTGCAGGAGTTCGAGCATATGCGCGGCAGCGGCTTGCTCGGCGGCGCGACGCGATGGCCCCCGCCCGACCGTGGGCCCAGCCCCCTCGACCCGACACGCGACCTCGAAGGTTTGGGCATGCGCTTCGCCGTGGATGGCCACCACCTCATATGTCGGCAGGGGGCGGCGGCGCGCCTGCAGCCACTCCTGCAGCGCGGTCTTGGCATCCTTGCCCTGCCCCGGGCGCAGTTCGAGCCCCTCGTACCAACGACGCGCCACGGCCTGCGCCACCTCGTATCCCGCATCCAGATACAGCGCGCCCAGCAAGGCCTCGACGGCGTCGGCCAGGATGGATGCGCGCTCGCGTCCGCCCGAGCGCTGCTCACCCTCGCCCAGGCGCAGCAACGGCGGCAGCCCCAGGTCGAGCGCGATGCGGTGCAGTGCATCCTGGCGCACCAGGCTGGCGCGCAGGCGCGAGAGCTCGCCCTCGGGCTGCTGCGGCAGCCGCTCGACCAGCAGCGTCGAGACGGCCAAACCGAGCACCGCATCGCCAAGAAACTCCAGTCGCTCGTAATGATCGGCGCCATAGCTGCGGTGCGTCAGCGAGCGCAGCAGCAAACCCGGGTCGCGAAAACGGTGACCGAGGCGCCTCTGCAGGGCCTCCAGCCCAGGGGACAGGGGATCAGCCATGGATCACTGATTACGGCCGCGGAACTTGAGCAGCAGATACGCCGGGCCCGCCAGGTGGATTTCCTTGTCGTAGGCGAACTCGACCACGATGCGTTCGCCGTCCTTGCTGATCTCGAGATCCTTGCCCGTGACGGCTTCGAAGTAGTCGGCGGTGCGGGCGCGCTCGAAGGCGCTGCGGATTTCACCCACCGTGCTGCCACTCTGGGCGGCCCGGTTGACGGCTTTCTGGATTGCCAGGTATTCGGTCACCGCGGGCACGATCTTGGCCGCCAGCACCAGACACACGGCGACGACCACGCCGACGAAGAACATCCCGAACACGGTCACGCCACGTTGTCGCATCTGCACCACCCCCGGATCGTCGTGGGCCGCCGCCATGGCGGCCTGGGGCCATGATAGCGGCAAACCACGCTCAGGCGTCATTCGAAACGGCCGATGCGGCTCAGGTCGCGGAAGTTCATCCACACGAGCACTGCCTTGCCGACGATGTTGCGCTCGGGCACGAAACCCCAGTAGCGCGAATCGAGCGAGTTGTCGCGGTTGTCGCCCATCACGAAGTAGTGCCCCGCCGGCACACGGCAGGTCACACCTTCGACCGTGTATCGACACGCTTCGCGGCCCGGAAAATCGACCACCGCGGGGATGAACGCCGGTCGCTCGTCGTCGATCAGGGTGCGCACCCGCCGCCCACCGATCTCCTCGATGAACTGCTTGCGGTAGCGCATCGCCTCGGCGTCGTAAAAATCGTCGGTGGGCTGGCGCGGCACCGCCTGCCCATTGATGAAGAGCTGCTTGTTCAGGTACGCCACCTCGTCGCCGGGCAGGCCGACGACGCGCTTGATGTAGTCCAGGCTCGGCTGCGGCGGGTAGCGAAAAACGATGACATCGCCACGTTGCGGTTCGTGGTTGTCGATGACCTTGGTGTGCACCACCGGCAAGCGCACGCCGTAGTGGTACTTGTCGACCAGGATCAAGTCGCCGATGTGCAGCGTAGGAATCATCGAGCCGGACGGGATTTTGAACGGCTCGTACAGAAACGAGCGCAGCAGGAACACCGCCAGGATCACCGGGAACAGCCCCGCGGTCCAGTCCAGCCACCAGGGCTGCGCCATCAGCTTTTGGTGCAGTGCCTGCAGGTCGGTCGGCTCGGCGGCGATGCCCTGGCGCGCCAGCTCCTGCTGGCGGCGCTGGGCGTCGGCCACGGCGCGCTCAGCCGCCGCGCGTCGCCGGGGCAAAAAGACCCAGCGCTCGGCCGCCCAATACACGCCCGTCACCACAACTGCCAGCAGCAGCAGCAGCGAAAAATTGCCGTCGATGGCCCCGAGGTACCACGCCACCCCATAGCCGACGAAAGCACCCAGCACGACCCCGGTCAGCGTGCCCATGGTCTGGTCGTTCATGATTCCTCCACCTGCAGGATGGCCAGGAACGCCTCCTGCGGGACTTCGACCGTGCCGATCTGCTTCATGCGCTTCTTGCCCGCCTTTTGTTTTTCCAGCAGCTTGCGCTTGCGCGTGATGTCGCCACCGTAGCACTTGGCCAGCACGTTCTTGCGCAGCGCCTTGACCGTCTCGCGCGCGATGATTTGCGCCCCGATGGCCGCCTGGATGGCCACGTCGAACTGCTGACGGCTGATGATCTCGCGCATCTTGGACACCACCGCCCGCGCGCGCGACTGCGCCTGGCTGCGATGCACGATCATCGACAGCGCGTCGACCTTCTCGCCGTTGAGCAAGATGTCAACCTTGACCACGTCGGACGGGCGGTATTCCTTGAACTCGTAGTCCATCGACGCATAGCCGCGGCTGACCGACTTGAGCTTGTCGAAGAAGTCCAGCACGATCTCGGCCAGCGGCAGGTCATAGGTCAGCATCACCTGCTTGCCGTGGTAGGCCATGTTGAGCTGTACCCCCCGCTTGCCATTGCACAACGTCATGACCGGGCCCACATAGTCCTGCGGCAGGTAGATGTGCACGGTGACGATGGGCTCGCGGATCTCCTGGATCTTGCTCGGCTCCGGCATGCGCGAGGGGTTTTCCACCATCAGCACCTCGCCGTCGCCTTTGACCACCTGGTACACGACGCTCGGCGCCGTGGTGATGAGGTCCTGGTCGAACTCGCGCTCGAGGCGCTCCTGCACGATCTCCATGTGCAGCAGGCCCAAAAAGCCGCAGCGAAAGCCAAAGCCCAGCGCCTGCGACACCTCGGGCTCGAAGTGCAGCGAGGCGTCGTTGAGCTGAAGCTTCTCCAGCGCGTCACGCAGTTGGTCGTACTCGCTCGCCTCGGTGGGGTACAGGCCCGCGAACACCTGGGGCTGCACTTCCTTGAAACCTGGCAGCGGCTCGGTGGCGGCCGTCAGGTTGGCGCCGCTGGCGGCCTTGAATGAGGTGATGGTGTCGCCCACCTTGGCCGACTTGAGCTCCTTGATGCCCGCGATCACATAACCCACCTCGCCGGCCTGCAAGCGGTCGCGCGGCTGGTTGGCGGGCGTGAACACGCCGAGCTTTTCGCACTGGTACTGCGCGCCCGTGGCCATCAGGCGGATGCGGTCGCCACGGTTGAGGCACCCGTCCACCACGCGCACCAGCATCACCACGCCCACATAGTTATCGAACCACGAGTCGATGATCATCGCACGCAGCGGACCATCGGGGTTGCCGCGCGGCGGCGGGATCTTGGCCACCACCGCCTCCAGGATATCGTCGATGCCCATGCCGGTTTTGGCCGAGCAGGGGATCGCCTCCGACGCATCGATGCCGATCACGTCCTCGATTTCTTGCTTGGCACGGTCGGGGTCGGCCTGCGGCAAGTCCATCTTGTTGAGCACTGGCAGCACCTCGAGGCCCTGCTCGATGGCTGTGTAACAATTCGCCA